>JAMPGV010000067.1 GCA_023663735.1 Muribaculum sp.
GCTGCTTTTCGATGAATTCCACCACCGACAGGGGAAGCCTGACCGATTTGCTGACGGTCTTTTCCGGAATGTCTGAAAAGACTTTCATGGCATCTCCACCCCCTCGCCGGCTTTCTTGGCAAGCTCCGCCCGGAGTTCCAGCATTCGTTGCACCATTAAATCCTCATCACGGGAACCGTCCAACACTACACGCTCAACTACATGCTCATGTCTACATGAGCGTACACAATCCCCATACAGGAAATAAAACCGCGAACCGTCAGAACGCACATCAATTAACACATCAAAACCAACGCAATCATACAATTCATTGTTTAAATCATCTGCAACCGTAATCGTAACCATCATTTCCTCTCTTTCCGCCGTGCGTCCGTCAGTGCGGCTGCGACACGGCATGTACTTTACTTTTTGCGCGCGTTGTATTACAATAATTAATTAAGACGCCTTTTGTAATACACTCTGTATTACAATTATAAGTATAATAGCTAATTGGCTAATTGTCAATAAGAAAATAGCCGATTATCGAATTTTGCGGAGTGAAATTTATGAGCTTAATTGACAGAGTACAACAAAAATGCTCTGAAAAAGGAACAAATTTCAAGAGATTAGAACAAGAGCTAGGTTTTGGTAATGGAACATTGCGAAAATGGGCTATACAAAAACCAAGCTATGACAAAGTACTACTAGTAGCCAATAGTCTAAATGTTTCGCTTGATTGGCTTATTACTGGTAAAGAACATGAAGACCTAACACCGGAGGAGCAAAAGCTGCTGGATACCTTCCGGAGCTGCTCCCAGCTCGGGCAAGATCTGATACAGGAGCAGGCCGACGCAATTCGGCAGAAGCTTCCAGCGGATCCGGATCCGGCAGACCGACCCGCGGGGGTATCCACTTCCGCGATTGGATAGACAAACACAAAAGATAGGGGGAATCATATGTCACAAAAAACAAATGTATGCGGAGTAATTTCTCTAACATTTAGTCTTATTTCAGTATTTTTTATGTGCTGTTTTGGCGCAGGATTGATTTTTGCAATACCTGCATTTATTTTAGGAATTATAGGAGTTACAAGAAAAAATATGCAGATTGGAACAGCAATCGCTGGAATAATCGTAAGTATCTTAGGGGGCATAATGTCCATATTAACGATATTATATTGGATAATTACGGGAGGGATTCTAACAACTATTTAAAATAAATTGTATGACAAATTCCATGCCGGCGCCGGCACGTCCGCCCAATTTGTCATACAAACCACTTTACAACTGTGAAAATTTATGTTAATCTAATTGCAGAGAGAAATGTGATAGAAAGATTTTCATTTTGTCACAAAGAAAGCCCCGGAACGCTACTTCCGAGGCTTTCAAAATACTATGGGCTGACTGTTGCTATTTCTCTCTGTCCAACCACTTGCATATGTAGTATACTACTACACCTGCCACAACAGAGAGAAGAAATGTAGAAATGATTTCCATTTTGCCACCTCCTTCCTGCTGGAAAGAGTCAACAGCAAGACTATTATAGCATGAAGGAGATATAGACACAATAAATCATTTCTACATTTTTTCTGTCTTTTTTCTACACACTAAAACTCTTAATCAGGGTGTCCAGGGTTCGAGCCCCTGAAGACGCACTAGGTACTGATTTTTGGGACGTATGCGCCCGGGGGTCGGTACTTTTTTTATGCGGAATCCGTTTTTGCCGTATTGACTTTAGTTTGCTAAACTGCTAATATGGTAGCGTAGTTTTGCGAAAAGATTCTCAAATGAGGACGGGGTTTGTGTCTGCGCGCTGCAAAGTCATAAAGGACTTGTCACAAACTCATGATGTACAAAAGGCAGCGCAGAAATGGAGTGAGGTATGAAAAAATTTGTTGCATTGGTACTGGCGTCGGTTCTGGCAATGTCGTTGACAGCCTGCGGAAACTCGGGCAAGCAGGCCGCTTCCAACACGGGCGGGAGCAGCGATCTGGCTTATGTCAAGGATAAGGGAACCCTTGTGGTGGGCATTACGGATTTTGAGCCGATGGATTATCAGGACGCATCCGGGGAATGGATCGGCTTTGACGCAGATCTGGCTAAGGCATTCGGGGAGTCTCTGGGCGTATCCGTGGAGTTTGTTGAGATTGAATGGGATAACAAGATTATGGAGTTGGAAGGCAAGACGATCGACTGTGTGTGGAACGGCATGACGCTCACTTCCGAGGTGACGAGCGCCATGGAGTGTTCCAAGGCTTACTGCAATAATGCGCAGGTGGTAGTTGTGCCTAATTCGGTGGCAGATCAATACCGCAGCGAGGACAATCTCGCGGAGCTGGCTTTTGCCGTTGAGGCCGGCAGTGCGGGAGAGGAACAGGCAGAGGAGAGAAACTTGAACTATACGCCAGTGAAAGATCAGGCCAGCGCATTGATGGAGGTAGCTTCCGGAACTTCCGACGCCGCCATTATCGACTCGCTGATGGCAGCAGCCATGGTGGGAGAGGGAACGGGTTATGCCGATCTGACTTATACGGTGAGCTTAAACAGCGAGGAGTACGGCGTGGGATTCCGGAAAGGTTCGGATCTGGCGGCAGCTTTGAACACCTTCTTTGCGGACAGCTATGCCGATGGCAGTATGATGAAGTGCGCCGAAACCTATGGCGTACAGGCGGCAGTTGTGGAGCAGTAAACGCTGATCGCATCCAAAGAGAAAGCAGGAGAGGCAGATGGAATTGATTTTGGAACAAATGCCAATCGTCATCCGTTCTTTAAACATTGGCTTTCTACAGACCTTGAAGCTCTTTTTTGTGACGCTGGTCGGCGCGTTTCCTTTGGGATTGTTGATCGCGTTCGGTTCCATGTCCCGGTTTAAACCGCTGAGTTATTTTACCAAATTGATTGTCTGGATCATCAGGGGAACGCCTCTGATGATCCAGCTATTGATTATTTACTATTTTCCGGGTCTTGTATTGCACAATCCGATCTGGGGCGGCGGCGAGACCGGGCGTTTTCTTGCCGCTTCCGTGTCTTTTATTTTGAATTACTCCTGTTATTTCTCGGAAATTTACCGGGGAGGCATTCAGGGGATTCCGGTGGGACAGACGGAGGCGGGTCTTGTGCTGGGTATGACAAAGCGGCAGATTTTCTTTAAAGTCACGTCGTTGCAGATGATTAAGCGCATTGTTCCGCCCATGTCCAATGAGATTATTACCCTTGTTAAAGATACTTCTTTAGCCAGAATTATTGCATTGCAGGAGATTATCTGGGCCGGACAGTCTTTCATGAAAGGCTCACAGGGAATATCCGGCGCAATCTGGCCGCTTTTTTTCACCGCTGTATATTATCTGATCTGCAACGGGGTTTTAACCGTTTTGCTGGGAAGGCTGGAGAAGAAGCTGGAGTATTTCAGATAATACATACTCCAATAGGCGTTTGCGAAATTCTTACTTCGGAAATTATCATTGTGCAAATTGCATATTCAATGCAGACACGCTTTCGCTCTCACCTCACCGTAATGGCACATAAGGCGCTAAAATACAGCGCCTAAGTGCCGACGGCTCGCTAAGGTCTGCTTATGAATATACAATCTGCACAATTCGGATTACTTAAACTGAAGTTTCGCAATCGCCTAAATACATACTCCAATATAGAAAGGATGAATTTGTAGAGATGCCTGTGCTGGAAGTAGAACATATCCGTAAAACCTTTGAGAATACGGAAGTGCTGAAAGATATCAGTTTTGCTCTGGAAAAGGGGCAGGTGGTGTCTATCATAGGGTCTTCCGGAAGCGGCAAGACGACGTTGCTGCGCTGTCTGAATTTTCTGGAGCGTCCCGACCATGGCGTCATCCGTGTCAACGGGGAGACGCTTTTTGACGCGGAGAATCCGGCTACCCAGAAGGAGTCTGAGATCCGCAGGAAGCGTCTGCACTTCGGGCTGGTTTTCCAAGCTTTTCATCTGTTTCCCCAGTATACGGCGCTGCAGAACGTGATGCTGGCAAGGGAATTGCTGGCGAGAGAGCAGCCTGAATATAAAACGGCCAAGAAGGAGATCTGTCAAGAGATCGAAACTCAGTCGAAGGAACTTTTGGCGCAGATGGGTCTTGCGGATCGGATGCAGCATTATCCGCACCAGCTCTCGGGCGGACAATGCCAGCGGGTGGCCATTGCGCGCGCCCTTGCCCTAAGACCGGATATTTTGTGTTTTGACGAGCCTACTTCCGCGCTGGATCCGGAACTCACGGGCGAGGTACTCAAGGTCATCAAAGGACTGGCTGACCAGAAGAATACCATGATTATCGTGACGCATGAAATGGCGTTTGCAAGGGACGTCTCCGACCAAGTGATCTTTATGGATGAGGGACGCATTTTGGAACAGGGCGGGCCGCTGGATGTATTTGAGCGGCCAAGGGAGGAACGCACACGCCAGTTTTTGTCGCGTTTTACGCAGGAGTAATGCGTTAAGTGCCTATTCCTAAATTCCTATTCTAATTTAAATTTATTTACTTCGTCGTCGAGCTGTCCCGCAATGGCCGTATTGGTGTTGGCCTGACCGCCGATGTCCTTCATGCTGCCGCTGAGATCCACGGCTGTCTCGGTCACGTTGACGACGGTCGTCGCAATTTCCGACACGGCGATATTGACGGCGGATATCGCTTCTTTGATCCGGTCTACGCTGGTGTTCACAAGACGGCTGTCGCTTGCAAAAGTCTGCATCATATCGTTCATATTTTTCACATCGTCCTGATAGCTGTCGCTGGTGTCCAGCAGTTTCTGATAACCGCTCATGGCCGTCTCGTCCATGAAGCGGATCATCTGCTCCGCATGTTCCGCAAGCTCGTTCACCGCCTCTATCACGGTGGCGCTGACCTGCTGGATCTGTACGGCAGTGTCCGAAGAATTGGCTGCGAGCTTGCCGATCTCATCCGCCACAACGGCAAAACCTCTTCCGGCTTCGCCCGCACGGGCGGCCTCGATGCTGGCGTTTAACGCCAGCAGATTGGTCTCTTCCGTGATGGTGATAATATTTTCGGTGAGCAGGCTGATCTCCTGTACGGCTTTGGATTTTTCGATCTTATCGTTGACGGCTGCGGACATCTCCTGCGCCTGAAGCTTGGCTTCGTTCTGTGCCGTGACGGCGTTTTGATGGATCTCTGCGGCTTTTCGCATAATCTCGCCGGAAGAAGTTCTGCCCGCATCCGCACTGTTGGAAATCCGCTCCATGGTCTCGTAAATATCCACGGCGTTGGCGTCAATCTGGTTCATGGTGGCGCTGGTCTCTTCCATGGAAGCGCTCATTTCCTCCATGGCGGCGGACACATCCGAAATGTTAAGCTCCACTTTCGAGAGATTCTGCGCGATTGTCCGGGAAGATTCGTTCAGCCGGGAGGAATTGCGGGAAATGCTCAGCATAATTTCCCGGATATGTTCCAGAAGAGCGTTGACGTTGTCCGAGATCAGCTCCAGTTCGTCTCCGGTGGCGATATCGAGCTTCTGGGTCAGATCGCCCTCGCTGTGTACCAGATCATAGATCTTCCGGTCCACCAGCCGGAGGTTTCGCAGAATCCGTCCCACCAGAATATGAAGCAGCACCACGGAGCAGACAATGCAGATGATGGTGACGAGAAGAAGCTGTCCCGTCAGGGTGTTCAGCCTCTCCATCACGCCGGAAGCGTCGTAATCGCAGCCCAGAACGCCCACGATCTGTCCCGAACTGTCGGAGATCGGCATATAGACAGAGATCAAGTCGCCGTATTCCGTGTGGTCTATGTAGTCTTCCACGTATTCTTCTCCTGCAAAGGTATCGGCCAGATCCGCATAGGAGGTCTCATAGGGCTTGCCTACCGCCGCCTGCAGCTCGGAACGATCCGTGTCTACGCCATAATAGACCTGTCTGCCATCCGTGTAGAGCGTATAGAGATACGCGATGCCGAACCGTTCCTGAATTGCCCGCAGAGAAGTGAGAAGAGACTGGTATTCCTGTGTCTGCTCGCATCCGGGCGCAAGCCGGCTGATGGTGTCCCCGTCGATGGTATCCGTGACCATCATGGCCGCCATGCGGGCCTCTTCCACGCCCAGAGAGACCATGCCGTCGTTGATTTTCCGGTAGGCCGAAAAGCCCAAGACCATACAGATGATTAAAATGAGCGCATTGACCGGCAGTAAAATTTTTAGTTGAATGCTGAGTCCGCGGTTCTTTTGTTCTGTTTGCGTTGATTTGGCATCCTTCATATTGGCAGCGTCCTTTCCTCTTATAAAAAAGCGCCGCTTGCGGCGGCGCAGTCTCTTGTCGTCCAATACCATTCTAACAGATTTCCATCGCATTTCCAAGCAGATCTGTCATTTTAAAAAAGTTTTTTCGGAAAAAATCCTCGACATATTTTTTGCGAATAAAACTGTACGCCGTCCGTTTCTTGTGCTACAATTAATAGCGTATCCGGTTTTGAAATCTATCGGGAAGAAAAGATTGAAATGAAAATGCCGCTTACGCGGCGGAATGAGAGGAAATAATGGATAGTAACGGTTTTAACACAATGTATGAGAGCAATCAGGGGGGGCAGCCGGGGAAAGCGCCCAACATCTTTAAACAGTTCGCCTATGCGTTTGTGCCGCCCAAGTATAACAGTCTGGCCAAGGTGAAGGTGGGGAGCATGATCGGGTTTGTGGTGCTTCTGACGTTGATCGCGACAGTGGTCTCGGCGGTAAAGTTTTTCATTGGTTTTGCCGCCTTTCAAGAGGGGGATTTTCTGGAGAACTTCCCCGAGTTCGGGCTGCGGAACGGAAAGTTTTTCATCGACGAGGAGTTTGTGTACGACGAGGGAAATACTTTTATCTATGCGACGGACGAGATTGACGCATTTGACTATGAGGACGCGGAATACATCAGCGATATGGGATATGACAATATTCTTCTTGTGTCCAGAGAGAGATTGTCCGTCATGCAGGACGGAGAGTATCAGTCGGCGCGTTTCAGGGATTTGGATATAGGGGATAACGTGACGATCGACAGAGACTGGTTTGTGGAAACGATAGTGCCTTTGTTCTCGGTTTTTGCAGTGATCGGCTATGTGGTGTTTTACATCTTCCGGGTTTTGTGGTATTTCTTCTGTGCGCTGCTGTATTTCCTGATTGCGTTGATTGTGGCGGCAATCATGCAGAAAAAAGTGTCCGCCGGGGCGTTGTATAAGACGGCCGTATATTCCAAGGTCTTGATGTTCGTGGTGGCGTTTGCGTTGAGCTTGATTCCGATTGTGCATATCAGTGTGCCGGGGATCATCAGGACGATCATCACGATCGCGTTTATGTGCTTTGCAATCTACAAGCTGCCGAATAATGTTTAAAGCAAAGCCCCTTGCCCTGCGGCAGGGGGTCTTTTCTTCAATCTACGGAATCAATTTCACAAATTAATTTCAAGTATTATTTATGAAATCGGCGGAAGAAAACGGAGGGGAATATGGACGGGAACAATTTTCCTTATTATCAAAACGGTCAGGCTGCGCCCAAAAGGCCGAATCTTTTCAAGCAGTTTGCCTATTCGTTTGTGCCGTTCCGGTACCGGGAACTGGCGCGGGTCAAGGCGGGGGGAATGATTGGATTTGTGACGCTTTTGGCGCTGGCGGCCACGATATATCTCCTGCTGTCTTTTGTCTTTATTTATTTTCTGCGGGGCGGAGCCGACAGCTTCTGGGATTTTATTCCGGAGTTTGAACTGCGGGACGGCAGGTTGTCCATGAGTGAGGAGTATCGCTACGATAACGGACGTCAATACGCTTATATAACGGATCAGACCGACGGATTCCGCAAGAGGGACGTGGAACACATCGCGGAGCAGGGGTACCGTCAGATCATTCTGGCGGGCAGAGAGCGGATCTGCACGATGCAGTATGGCAAGTATATGGAATACACGTATTTCGATCTGGGGGAGGATCTGGAGATCGACAGGGATTGGGTGGTAGGACATCTGTCGCCTATTTACTGGGCGGTTGTCATCATCGGATTCGGAGTCTTCTTTGTGGGCAGGACATTCTGGTATTTCTTCTGTGCCGCGCTTTATTGGCTGTGCGCGCTGGTGATGGGTCTCCTGCTTCATAAAAACGTGCGGTCTGGCGTTTTGTTCAAGGCAGCGGTGTATGCCAAGGTTCCCATGTATGTGGTCGCCACGGTTTTGAGCTTCTCCATACCGGGTGTTCTGCGGGTCGCCGTCACGCTTCTTTTTCTGGGATGTGCCGTTAGAAATCTGCCGGAGGGTGAGGCCGGATGACGCTTGATTTATGTTTGCTCTGCAAGGATATCAAAGATACCGCATCGGATTTCCGGGTCAAGACAGACGTCCTCATAGAGAAAATATACGGTTATCTGGAGCATCCTTCTGCGGGGACGGCTCATATGATTGAGGGCTGGAAAAAAGAGTTTGCGTATCTGTACGGAGACACGGCGCTTTTGCCGGCGGACAGGGAGGCGTCCGGGTCGCGGGACGCCGCATTGTTGTTTTATGCGGTTCAGACCTGCTTCAGCATTCTGGTCAAGGCGGTGATGCGGCAGATTCTGGACGGCGTCCGAAGGGATGATTCCCGATCCGGCGAGGCGCTTTTGCGCGGGGAGTTCGCCGTCCGGCACGGGATACGGAATTATATCCGGCCCGACCGGTATTGGTGGCCGCTGTATGAGATGGAGAACGGTTTCGGCGGCATTATAGAAGAGTTGACCGGCCTTTTGTCCGCATATGAGCGGGAGACGCTTTCGGAGGCGGAGGGTTCTGCCGGGCATGTGGATTATATCCGGCAGATGTACGCAAGTCTGATTCCCAAGGAGATCCGCCATGCGCTGGGAGAGTTCTACACTCCGGATAAGTTGGCGGAGAGAATGCTCGGGGAATCCATGAAATATGCCAAAACACCGCTTGCCCGGCTTAGGATCGCGGATCCCACCTGCGGGTCGGGGACATTTCTGATACAGGCGGTTTACCGGAAAAAGCAGGAGGGATGTACGCTGGCGGACATTCTTTCTTCCGTGTACGGATTCGACATCAATCCGCTGGCGGTTCTCACAGCCAAGACCAATTACCTGCTGGCTGTGGCGGACTTGATCGGACAGGGGGAGATTGAACTGCCTGTGTACAGGGCGGATATCTTGGGACTGGCGGATCCCGGACTGTGGGAGGACGGAAGCGCCCGATGCGGGGAAGCCGCCGGGGAGATTCCTCTGTGGGCGCTGTCGGAGACGGACGGCGACTGGCGGGCATTGAATGATTTGGAGCCGTTTGATCTCATTTTGGGGAATCCTCCCTGGGTCAACTGGGAGTATCTGCCCAAAGAGTACAGGAACCGCTCCAGACATCTCTGGAGAGAATATGGATTGTTCCATGCAAAGGGCAGGGATCTGAGCTTTTCCAAGGAAGATATCTCCGTGCTGATTACCTATGTGGTGATGGATAAATTGTTGAAAAATCATGGGATTCTCGGCTTTGTCGTGCGGCAAGGTATGTTTAAGTCGGCTTCCAACGGAGTAGGATTCCGAAGATTCCGGATTCGAGAGGAATATGCGATCCGGGTGCTGCGGGTGGAAGATTTGTCCCGGGTGAAAGTGTTTGAGGATGCGGCGGTCAATGCGGCGCTGTTCTGGGCCGAGAAGGGCGCGGAGACGGTTTATCCGGTGCCTTATCTGGTGTGGGAGAAACAGGCCGCGGACGTTTCGGAACAGACCTCGGAACGAATTCTGAAGCAGACTCCGAATCGGATCTCAGATCGAATCACCGTCCGGGAGGAGTACGCCATGCCCGCGGCAGCACAAGATCCCGCTTCCGTGTGGGTGACGGCTGACAAGAACCGTCTGGAAAAACTGCGCCGGGTTCTGGGGAGCAATCCCTACCGCGCCCGGACGGGAGTGTTCACCGGAGGCGCCAACGGAGTGTACTGGCTGCAGATCTGCGGGCGGGAGGGCGGCAGGATCCGTGTCCGCAATCTGGTGGAGCGAGCCAAGCGGAAGGTGGAACAGGTGGAGACAGAACTGGAAGCGGACTATGTATTTCCTATGATTAAAGGAAGCAATGTGCGCAGATGGCAGGTGTCCTACGATACCTATCTGCTGTGTCCCCATACGGAGCAGACCAAGATGTGGCCTGTACCCGCTGAGGCGCTTCGGGAGAGCTGCCCCCTCACTTACGCCTATCTAAATCGATTCCGGGGGGAGCTGGACGTCAGAAAGGGATTTGCCGGATGGGAGAAAGAGATCCAGAGACAGGAGTTCCACGCCGTGCTGCGTGTGGGAGAATACACGTTTTCCCGTTATAAAGTCATCTGGAAATATATTGCGCCGGAATTTATCTGCGCGGTGCTGGATGAGAGCGAGGACCCCTATCTGGGGCGCAGGGTCTGTCTGCCCAATGAGAAAATCATGTATGTGAGCGTACAAGATGAAACGGAGGCCTATTATCTGTGCGGGATCTTGAGTTCGTCGCTCGTCTCCGAATGCGTGAAAGGCTATATGAATCCTACCAGCATCTCCGCGCATGTGCTGGATAAGCTGAAGATTCCCGCCTTTGACGCCCATGACCCCAGACACAGAACCATTGCGGACGCCTGCAGGGAAGGGCATAAAAGAAGATATAAAAAGGGGGATCTCCGGCCTTATCTGGATAAAATAGACGAAATTGTGGAACAAATTTATTCCCGCGAGGGTGATTGATCCGGATTCCTAATTCCTGAATCGGGATCTTAGAATACCAGCTGAACCAGAAGCATATAGCAGACCGTGCCGCCCGCGATGGACAAAAGCATCTGCTTTCTCCACAGGTGAAGTCCCACGGTGGCGGCGATGGCGATCAGCTCCGGCAGACCGTGGCTTCCCGTGAAGACGTTTACGTTTTTCAAGCAGTATATCACCAACATGCCAAATATGGCGGAGGGAAGCGCCTTGCCCAGATATTGGATGTATTTGGGGGTAGGGCGTTTTTCGGAGAAAAGCAAAAAGGGCAGGAACCGGGTTGTCATGGTACCCAGAACACAGAGCGCTATGGTGATGATCTGCTGGGTGAGAGTCATTTGTGTCATACGAGTCCACCTGCCTTTTCAATTGGTTTCCTAAAAATCGTGAGCAGAAGCAGGATGCAGAGCATGGTGGGCAGCATAAAGGAATCCGCGCCGAAAAGCACCCGGCACAGCAGGGCGGCGCCCGTCCCCACAATGGCGGTATAATGTTTCTGCTCTTTCCGCAGCTGTTCCATAAAAATGACCACAAACATGGCGGTCATGACGAAGTCCAGCCCCTCCGTATCAAAGTGGAGGAGAGATCCGAGGACGCCGCCCAGTGTGGAGCCTGACACCCAATAGAACTGATTGAGCAGCGTCACAAAGAAGTAAAACCATCCCTTGTCCACGCCGTCGGGGATCTTGGCGGTGTAGTTGATGGAAAAGGATTCGTCGCACATGCCGAAGATCAGGTAGTATTTTTTCCAGCCCATGTCCTTGTATTTGTCCAGCATGGAGATGCCGTAGAAGAGGTGTCTGGCCTGAATCATCAGGGTCATAATCAGCGTCTGGAGAGGCGCGAAGGGAGCGAGCAGCATACTCACGGCCACGAACTCCAGCGAGCCGCCGAAGATGGTGATGCTCATGAGGAAAGGATATACAAAGGAAAATCCCGATACGTTCATATAGATGCCGTAGGCCAGCCCCAGAAACCAAAAACCCGCAAAAATGGGGATGGTGTGGGGAAAGGCGGCTTTGAGCGCCTTCAGGCGCGGATTGTTTGTCGCTTGACTCTGTGGTATGTTTGGTTGAGCGTTTGTTTTTACATGTGTTTCTTCCATATTTATCTGATTTATCCTCATTCCGCCGCGCAGGCGTATCGTACTCTGTGGAAATGCCCCGCAAGGGACATCGAAAATATCATAGCATTCCTGTGGTGAAAAATCAACACTAACTGACTGTGCTGGTAGTGTAAACTTATTGTAGGAATCAAACAGACAGAAAGTCCCTGAGATG
>JAMPGV010000068.1 GCA_023663735.1 Muribaculum sp.
ACCTATTGCTGAAACCTCAAAGGGTAATCCTTATAACAGCTTGACTAAGGATTTGCCAATCATCTTTTTACAAATGCAAAAAGGAATAAGATTTGCTCGCTTTTAGTATAACACACCGGCAAAGTCACCGCAATAAACATTCACGCTTTGTTTGTGACTGACATCGCTTTTACTTAGCATTTTCCCACTGTCCTCAAGGTTCGGGCGCCACAGCTTCTCCCACAGAAATCCCATACTCCTCCGGCCGCCATGAATCCACCTCCGGATCCACAATCCGCGTCGTCCGCACCCACTCCTTCGTCCCTTCCACCTTCTGAACCGGCTGGGTATGCTTTGCCAGAAACCGGGTCAGGGCATACACGTCTATCCAGATTTCGTTGTCGCTCTCCTTCTGGGATTCGTCGAAAATCAATTCCAGTCCCCAATGCAGATGCGTCACCTCGATGTTATTGACATTCTCCTGCGTGGAATAGCCGGTGTGACCCATATAGCCAATCACGTCCCCCGCGGTGACAATGCTTCCCTCCTTCAGATTTTCCGCAAAGGGGTAGTTCTGCCGCAGATGGGCGTAATAATAATAACGTTTCCCGTCCAGACTCCGGATGCCGATACGCCAGCCGCCGTATTGATTCCACCCCAGCGCCTCCACCCGGCCGGACTCCACAGCCATGATCGGCGTACCCGTGAGTCCCATCATATCATGACCCAGATGCCTGCGCTTATATCCGTAACTCCTGCTGGCTCCGAAATCATCATAATGGGAATAGTCGAATCCCCGCGCCAGCGGGAAAAATGCCTTCAAGCCGTACCGCTGTTCCCAGCTCACATGCCCGTTCTCATCCTGCACCTCCGCCTCATATGTTCCTACCATGCCCCCTAAAACCGCCCGGTACGCCTCCTCATAATACGCATAGTATTTCAAATCCGCCGTCAGCGCCTCCAGATCCGTCCCGCCTTCTGAGAGCTTTTCCGCCGTATCCTGCAGAATCTTCAGCGCCTTTTTGTCAAACGTGCCGCCCGTGCGCGAAGCCGTGTAGGCCAGAAGTTCTATCCAATGCACCTCATGCTCCGTTCCATGGGTCTCCACATCCCATTGATAGGCTTGGCACAGCGCCTCGTATGATACGGTAAAATCCACCCACTTGATATAATCGGCGTCCGCGGCGGTCTCTTGATACCGCGCGCGCCACACACACAAAGAGACAAGCGCCGCCAGTGCGATTGCCTCCACCAGCAGAGCCTGTCTCCATCTCTTTAAATTCTGCCGTTTCCAAATAAAAGGTATGTGCATGTCTTCACCCGCACAGCTTTGTTCCCTTTATTCTATGTGCCGCAGTCTGAAACTATGTGCCGCCCGCGCGGTTAATATTCCGGTTCGATCAAGCCGTAGGTGTCTCCCTTTCTCTTGTAGACCACATTCACCTGATCGGTCTCCGCATTGCAGAATACGAAGAAATTGTGTCCCAGCAGCTCCATCTGGATACAAGCGTCCTCGGGATACATGGGTTTGACGTCGAACTTCTTGGTGCGCACGATCCGGATCTCCTCGTCGTCCATGTAGTCGTTCTCCACATACAGCTGGCTGAAATCTCCCGCCGCCTGTTTCTTATCCACGATCTTGTTCTTATATCTCTTCAGCTGTCTCTCGATAATCTCCTCTACCAAATCAATGGACACATACATGTCATTGCTGACCTGTTCGGAACGAATAATGCTGCCTTTCACAGCGATCGTCACCTCAATCTTCTGGCGCTCCTTCTCCACGCTCAAGGTCACATGCACCGGTGTCTCGGGATTAAAATACTTGTCGAGCTTGCCGAGCTTATCCTCCACCGCTGCCTTCAATCCCGGAGTTACTTCAATGTTTTTACCTACGATCACAAACTTCATGCCATCATCCCCTTCGGTAGTTTATTGTACGGTCATTATAACATGTCTACAGTATGTTTTGCAATAATTTCCCAAATTATTTACTTGTTTTAGATATTGTACCTGTCAAGCCGGAATTTCCTTTTTTGACCTGTTCGGTTCTCTTTTGGTAAAGTTTCACAAAACAAATGTTTTGCTTGACAAGGTTTCACTTCTCCCCAAATTACCCACAAACAATGTAGATTATGTGTATAACTTGGTGTATAAATGCTATTTCGCTTATTTTCGACCTTTAAAAATGTGGATAAATCAAATCTACGTTTAACCGTATCTGTCTTTTCTCAGCCCTTTTTTCAAAATTCTTATGCAATTTGCACAATCCGCCGCACAAAAACTGCCGCACCCGGGCGGACGCGGCAGTCTGAATGTCTGATTTATGCTGTTTTTGTCAGAAAATTCTCCGGATGGCCAGAATCTTCTTGTAGCTTGCGCTGGAGACGATGATTCCCGTCTTTTTGGTGGATGCGTGTACGATCTGGCCGTCTCCGATATACAGCGCCACATGGCCGGAGTAGCAGATCAAGTCGCCGGGCTGTGCGTTCTCAAGCCCGCCTTCCACAGCATACCCCTGACTGCGGTCGGACGCTGAAGAGTGCGGCAGACTCACGCCGAAGTTTGCATAAACGCTCATGACGAATCCGGAGCAGTCCGCGCCGTTTGTCAGGCTGGTGCCGCCGTACACATACGGGTTGCCCACAAACTGCAATGCGTATTCCGCCACCGCGGTTCCCATCTCGCTGCTGTTCTCATTGGTCACGACTACTGCCGGAGCCGACTGGCTGGGTGCGGAGGCTGCGGCCTGTGCCTGTGCGGTCTTGGCTGCGGCTTCTCTTGCCTTCCTGCGGTCGGCGGCCTCCTTGGCGAGACGTTTCTCCTCTTCCTCTCTGGATTCGGCCTCCACAAATTCCGTGTGCAGCGTCACATAATCCAAGGACACCCATCCAAGACCTTCCTCCACATCAACCTGCGCCCAGTCTTCCACTTCGTCCTGTACGACCAGTTCATCTCCTAACGGAACCAATCCCAAGATGGGAGCTTCCAGATCCGGTTCGGTTCTCACATGCAGGGTCGTCGTGGTGACTGTGGCGAAACGGGTTCCCACTTCCTTGGCCAGCTCCACGGCCTCATCGCCCGTGACACAGAACTCACCCTTCACATACCCCGTCACCGTCCCGGACTTGATCTGATACCAGCCGTCCTCTTCACCCAACAGCGTTCCCACGGAATCGTCATAAAGTTTTCCGACGATCTCGCCCTCCTCGCTGGGCATGTTCCTGACGTTCACATAATTATTTACCTGCGCAATCACCAGATTGCGGAACAAATCTTCCTCGCTCGCTTTCTTAACCGGAACCGCCGTCTCCGTCTTGGGGACGTCGCTGCTCACTTTGATATTCTTATTCGTAGCGCCGACGATATTTTCCAAGCCCGTTGCATTGTTTGCGAGGGACAGCCCCACGCCGCCGCTGGGCAGCGCCGAGTCGGACGACGCCGCGTCCGCCGTGACGGACATCCCCGAAAAGGCCAGCGCCGCAGCCAATGCACAGGCGGTCATTCTCATAGACCTGCTTATCATAGGATCCTCCCGTAATTTCCCATATGCTGCAAAACAGGCGCGCCGTATGCCGCAGGTTCTGCACATATGTTACGAAGTATATTGCCAAGTATGTATTTCAGCATTGGTTTATTTGTTACAAAATTATTACGTTTGATTACAAATATATCACGAACTCTTCCGTTTGTCAACCTCTCCCAATATAAGATATGCAATTTATTTTTTCTTGATTTTATAAGGATTTGCAGGTTTTTACATCAAAAAAGGCAGCCTGTCGACCACCCTTTTCGTTTCTTTAGATTTTGTAATATTTTCAGCTTGGCTTAAGATTTCTTAAGAATTGTGGGACAGCGTCCTGCAATACTCCGCCGCCGCCACCGCGGCATTTGCGCCGTCCGCCACTGCGGTGACTACTTGACGCAGCGGCTTCTTCCTGACGTCCCCCGCCACATAAAGCCCCGGGCAGCTGCTGGCGCAGTTTTCCCCCGCAAGCACATACCCCGCCTCGTCGCAGTCCGCCAGTTCCCGCACCAGTTCGCTGTTTGGCCGGATTCCCACCGCAATAAAGACGCCGTTTACCGCAAGCGCGCGCGTCTCGTCTGTTTTCACATCCCGGATCAGCAGGCTTTCCACACTCTCCTGTCCCCGGATTTCCACCACGACATGGCTGTAAAGAATCTCCACGTTGGGCAGCGCCCGCAGTTCCTCCTGCAGCACCGCAGCTCCCCGCAGTTCGTCCCGCCTGTGGATCAGATACACCGTTTTACAGGCGCGGGCCAGATAGACGGCGTCCTCCAGCGCCACGTCGCCGCCGCCCACCACAGCCACGGTCTTTCCTTTGAAAAAAGCGCCGTCGCAGGTTGCGCAATAGGATACGCCCATGCCGGAGAGTTCCTCCTCGCCGGGTACGCCCAGATGGGCGTGCTGTGCTCCGGCGGCCAGAATCACCGCTCTGGCCTCGTAGTCCTCCTTGCGGGTGCGCACGGTCTTATATCCGCCGTGATTCACGATTTCCCGTACCCGCGCTTCCGCAAAAGCCACCCCCAGCTTGTCCGCATGTCCCCGGAAGGCCTGTCCCATGTCAAAACCGTTTATGCCGGGTAGCCCCAGATAATTGTCCACCTCATAAGTATTTAAGATCTGGCCGCCGCTCATGGGATTCTGCTCCAACACCAAGAGATTTAGACCCGCTCGGCTTCCGTAAACCGCCGCGGAAAGCCCCGCCGGACCGGAACCGATGATAATCAAATCGTACATGTAAAATTCTCCTTCTCTATGGATTGTCATCCGATCTGGGTGATTGTATCAGTGTACCAGTTTTGGGATGGAAAATCAAGGACGGACATGTTATACTGGAACAGATCGGATATACTTTATAGGATTTATAAGCTCTATTTAGAAAGGATACCCTCTATGAACATTCCCAAGACAGCTCTCATCACCGGCGCATCCCGGGGCATCGGCGCAGCCATCGCCAGCCTTTTTGCCGAGAACGGCTTCCGGCTCATCCTGACCTGCGACCAAAGCATGACGGAACTGGAAGCGCTGGCGGCACAGCTCCGGACGGATTATTCCGCCATATGTCAAACAATCCGCGCGGATATGGGACGGGAAGAAGACGTTTCCCGCCTTTTTGAACAGATTCCCCGGCTGGATGTTCTGGTCAACAACGCCGGCATCTCCTATGTGGGACTCCTCTCCCAAATGACTGCCAAGGAGTGGCACAGAGTGATGCGCGTCAACTTAGACAGCTGCTTTTACACCGCGCGCGCAGCCATCCCCCTGATGCTTCAGAACCACGCCGGACAGATCATCAATATCTCCTCCGTCTGGGGCAGTGTGGGAGCCTCCATGGAAGTGGCCTACTCCGCCTCCAAGGGCGGCATGAACGCATTTACCAAAGCTCTGGCCAAGGAACTGGCTCCCAGCGGCATTCAGGTCAACGCCATCGCCTGCGGCGTCATCGACACCGCCATGAACGCATGTTTCTCCCCCAAAGAACTGGAACAGTTAAAAAACGAAATTCCGGCCGACAGGCTGGGTCGGCCGGAAGAGGTGGCTCGTCTGGCGCTGATGCTGGCACAGGGGCCGACATACCTGACCGGACAGGTGATCACCATAGACGGCGGATTCAGCTGAAGAAATCATTCTCCAATCCGTCTAACACTCTGCTCATCTGGCCCTCGGGTACTCTTTTCTCCAAAACCCGCTCGGCGTCCTTCGCCGTCTGCGCCGCCTTGTATTCCAGAATAATATGCTCCATCTCGGACTCCGTCACGCCCGCCGTCTCCCGATCCGCCCCGTCAGCGTCCAGTCCCGACTTCATCATGGAAGCGGGCAGGGGCGGCATTGCGCCGAGTCCGGCGGACAGATTGAGCGATTGAAAGCCTTCTACCGGCAAACCGTTTACATCCACAATACCAATCTCCTTTCTTTTTCTGAGATTAGCATGTGTCATTTTCGCCCGGAATATACTTCCTATTCCAGAAAACGCTCCGCGGCCTCCAGACTCTCATAGCCGTATAAACGCACACTGTTGGCCATGATGGCAAAGGTGAGGTTTTCTCCCCGTCTGGCATACTCCACCACATATCTGCCGTAGAGTTCCAGCATCTTGTCGGAATAGGTGCTGATCTCGCCCCGCAGATACGTCTCATAGGAGGTATTGCCGATATTGTCCTCGCTGGTATGCACGCTTCTCGCATTGTCCGCAAGCGCCGGATAGGTCTGCGCAAATTCCTCCATCCACGCCACCTGCATCCCCACGATCTGCTCGATGATCGCTTTCTTCTCCGGGGAAATCTCCGGGAAACGCTCCCGCATGGACGCGTATTCCTCCGGTGCAGTACTCTCCATCATCCTGCCGTATTTTTCTTCAATTAAATTGTGTCCCATCGAAAGTTCCCTGTTAAAATCATACAGATACTGCATCAGCATCACACGGTTCCACGTCAGATACTGGCTCTCCCTCATGATCGAAAACGTGGGCCAGTCATTCTGACAGCTGGCGCGTCCGCCCACGTTTTTTACTTTGTCAAAAGCGGCAAACTCCACCCGGGCGATCTGCTTTGCCAGCTCCTCGACGCCGCATTCCGCCCACTCCGCCTTCGCCGCAAGCTCCGCGCTGTGGGCGTCCAGATAGGCGTCGGAATCGCTGATGAGATTCATCCCATAGAGTTCTCCGGCAAAAAATGCGCCGATCTCCTCCACCGCATCCGGCAGCCCGGTCAAAAGACAGGCAAGCTCCCGTCCCTTCTCCGATTCCTGCAGGCTGCGGTACAGCCACTTGTCATGGGGCGGATACCGGTTCTCGATATAATGCTGCAGCTTCATAGCTTCTCTGGCGCAGTCCGCCAGCATCACCTGCGCCGTCACGCCGTCACCCCGCTTCAGCATCCGCCCGTAATTATATTGTCCGGCCTGTGAAAATTTCGCGGCGCTGTCCGCCAGCTTCAGATACCGGATCCGCTCCGGATACCCCCGCCAGAACTTCTCCCGCTCGGCGGTGAACACGCCCTCGTCGTCCCGAAACACCACGCCGTTGGAGACGGCGGCCAGAGCATAATCCGGCGTCTCCTGCCAGCGCACCTGCTCATAGCAAGAAGCATCCAGCGCCCTGCGGAAAAATTCCGAGACGGTAAACACTCCTCTCCGCGCCCGTCTGGCTCTGCGGTTCATGCGCCTGTATCCCTGAAACTCCTCCGGCAGACTGTCATAGGCCTCCTGCAGCGCCTCCCCGATCTGTGCGTAGGTCTCATCCGTCACCCACATGCAGAATTCCGGTCCCCAGTCATGGTCTCTGGACCATACGTCGTCATACCCGAAACAGTCCGATCCCTTGCCCGCAAGCCCCACGGCAATCTTCCCCTCATACTCCGGAAAACGCTCCGCAATCATGGGCCGCCCGCACTGCTCATAGAACGCGCGGCAGATATCCATCCCATGCAGGCTCCCCGCCGTCCGAGCATCCGCCTTAGGCGTCCGCTCCGCGCCCTGCGCCGCCGCGTTCACAGCCTCCTGCGCCGTCCGGCAGGCCTCCGCATTTTCCCAAAGCCGCTCGTAAAATGCATTCCTGCCCAGATTGCGCTCCACAACCGCCATGCCCCGCTCAAACAGCTGCTGCGCCCGGACATATTCCTTTTTTTGATAGTAATAGGTGGCAAGCGCCGATAACGCCGCACCGTAGTGGGCGTCCTCAAGTCCCATTGCCTCAAACTCCCGCAGGGAAGCCTCCGCATAAGAGCGCGCCTCCTCCGCCTCCCCGGTCTGCAGACAGCTGGCCGCCAGATTGGCATGAGTCACCGCTACCTCAAAGTCCACGCCGCCCGGCTGCCGCTCCACAATGCCAAGCGCCCGGAGCAGACTCTCCTTCGCCTCCTCAAAACGCCCCATCTCCTGATACAGAAGACTCAAATTGTTTTCCAGACTCGCCATCAGCATATCGTCCGGCTCCAGCCGCTCGTCATAGATCTCCCGCACCTGTAAATACAGCTTCAAGGAATCCTCCAGCCGTCCGCCTGCCCGGTAGGCGTTGGCCACGTTCAGCAATGTCGTCGCATAGGGAATACTGCCGGCAAGCCCCATCCGCTCCGCCAGCGCCAGACACTGTCCCCCGATGGCATAGGAGTCCTCCACCCGGCTGACCTCCCGGTAATATCCCAGAAGCTCGTTCAAAAGCTGCAGCAGACTCTCGTCATCCTCCAGAGAAACCGCTTCCGCAATGGCGTCCTGCATCAGCTGTTCCGCCTCCTGCCCCTGATTCTGCCTGTAATAAGCGTCCACCTTCTGCAGCACGGCGGCCGCATCTATTCTGCCCTCCATCGTCACATTTTCCCTCCTTTATACCGGTTCCGACTGTCGGCGCACATCCGCCTGTCCGTCCTCCAGACACTGCATCAGCATCTGGCTGACCTGCTTCAAGAGATTGCGTTTCTCCGCTCTCCCCAGAATATCCCGCACGGCAATGTCCAGCAGCCCGGTCTCCAGATAATCCGGCAGATATCTGCGGATTATCTGGCATCTGCTTTGAAAATAAGCGTTTTCGTCGGAAGAAATCCCGCCCTCGGAATTGGCCGCGTCCATCAGCACCTCCGGCACAAACCCGATCCGGCCGGCCTTTGCGGCTTTCAGCGCAAAATCCCAATCTTCCAGACTGGACATCGTCTCGTCAAAGCCTCCGATTTCCTCAAAAAGTTTCTTTTTCATCAACACCGTGGGCGCGCCGATACTGTTCTGCAGAAGCAGGCCGCGGAACATATCTCCCTCCAGATTCAGCTGCCCGCTTCCTGCGGCGTCCGGCACAACCACCGCCTGATCGGCAGACAGCCGCAATTCGTAAGCGCAGTAGATCAGATCGCAGTCCGGATGCTGCTCATAATAACACATCTGTTTCTCGATTTTCTCACTCCGCCAGACATCATCGCTGTCATGAAACGCAATCCAGTCAAAGCGGGCCTGCGCCGCGCCAAAGTTTCTGGCTCCTCCCGCTCCCCTGTTCTGCGGCAGACGGCAATAGCGGATCCGGACGTCCTGAAGCTCTTTTACAACCTCCTCCGTATCATCCGAAGAACAGTCGTCCGCTATAATCACCTCCTGCACCGGATAGGTCTGGCACAACACGCTTTCCACCGAACGCAAAATCGTGTCCCTTCTGTTGTAGGTTGGAATAATGACGCTGATATCCACGCGCGCCTCCTTTCGGCTCAATCCCATTCGATCTCACCGCTTTCCTCCCGGACGGTTCTGTACAGCTCCTCCTCGTTCTCCACCAGCGACCGGATCAACTGTACAAATCTCTCCGCACGCTCCTCATTCTCCGGCGTCAACGGATAATAGGCCGCATACATGCCGGCCTCCGGATCCTCCTCCATCTCTTCCAGAAGCTCCGGCGCATGTTTCCCAAGATAATAATTCAAAAATGCCGCCCAGTTATCGCCGTTCATGTAAGCGTCCTCACAGATGGCATTCATCTTCTCGCCGATGGCCAGAATCCGATTCTCCTCAACATAGAAACAGACGCTGATGCTGTCACCGCTTTTCACCATTGCCGCATAATCGCTCATAACCCATACCTTCCTCTCATAAATGTTTTTTTTTTTTCAATAAAGGTTAAAAACAAAAATAGCGGGGAAATTCCCCGCCGTTCGGTGGACCAGGGTCTTTCGACCAGCCCTATCAGTGATGCCACTGATATATTTATATATCAATATTAGCAAAAATATACCGCACTGTCAATACAATTCCCAAAAATTCAGCTATCTTTTCCTCTTGCTTCGTCCGGCTGTTTCCTCGCAAGCCAGCCCTTGAAAATCCCGCCTTGAAAGACGGAAATAATCACAAAAAAGATATCCGCAAAAAGAATAAACACAAAGGACGGTATCAAGATGCGCGTATATTTTTTACCCAAAAATTTCCCTCTGTTGATGGCGCAGCCCATTCTTATGATGTAGAAAAACACGCCCAGATTCAGAAAAACAAGGACGATCGTCTGTTCCGCGAAATTGCTTAACGCGCTCACAGGCAGGAAATTACCGTTCTGAATACCGTTTAGCAAAAGATTCAGAAACAACAAACCAATCTGTATCACAAAGACGATTCGGGTCACATTCAACATCACTCCGCCGCCGATTCCGATTCCGCCGCCCCATTTCAGATTGCTTTTCTCACAAAAATTTTGAAAAACCCGCAACAGCGGCTCGCTTTGCCTGCCCTCGATAAAGCCGTTGTTTGAAATACTGTAAACGCTCAGCCGAAGGTGGTTCTCTCTGCAGAACAGCTCCATTTCTTTCAAAAAGGAAAGCACATGGGACGGTATGCTGTCCACATAGAGCGGAAGACAAAATACAACCGTGTCCGCATCCGATAATTCATTCAGAATCCGCTGATGGTCGCTTGGATTCCGCAGCTTTTCCGTCACCTTTTTGCCCTTCACAAACAGACGCTGCAACCCCAGAAAATAAGCGGACGCACAAAATCTTTTTTTCGGGCTGCAATTGATGAGTACTGTTTTCATGCGAAATCCTCCAATCCGGAAAAATCATTCAGAAAAATCACCTCGGACTGCTCAAATCCGTAATTGATTGCATTTCTTTCCGCCATGTAGGTAAAGGTTTCCTTTTCCTGTTCCGTGGCGTCGCCATACGCAATCACCCTGAGTAAGCGGTGCTTTCCATACCGCAGGGTGTGGTGCATCTGCCTCCCGCGATAAGTGCTGAGCGGCGTGGAAATGCCAATGCTTCTGTCAATGACATTTTTCACCGCCGGGCTGTAGGTACCGTATAAATTTTCCGTAATAATAACCAGCTCGTCCGCCTGTCCGATCACACGGGCGGCCTGCTGCAACCGATCTTTCATAAAACATTCCGCCGGATGCTTCGTCCAGCAGCCAAAACAGCCCTGACAGGGAGCGTATTTCCCGTCCGCATGAATGACTTTGTCACATTTCCCACTCATCATTTCATGATATTGTATATCCAAATCGTGTAAAATGACTTTCATACTCTTTTTTCCTTCTTATGATTTTTGTCTGCACCAATCGCTCTATCTTTCGTGATTTCTGCGTTGCGCAGTTTCGCCTCTAAGTTTATAATATTGCTTATAATTCCTATTATATAACAAGAATTATAATATTCTCTTCCTGCTTTGTCAATCCAAATTTCAACAATTTCTAACTTTATATGAATTATATATAAATGATATGAATTGTATATCAATCGGAAATTGCCACCGGGTAATGAAATGCAAAGAGCATTCATTTGCACATCGCTAGATCTTAGGACAACGCTGATGAAAGCGCTTCCTTAGAAAATGTGTAAATGAATGCTCTTTAGGAGATACCTCATAAGAGCCAACTCCCCGCTGCAAGCATGGCACTTGGCTCATTGCTAGCGAGAATAAAGATTTACCCTACCTGCTTCGTCCAATACTGTTCCACGATATGCAGCGCCTGCTCAT
>JAMPGV010000069.1 GCA_023663735.1 Muribaculum sp.
CGAGATGTGGCAAACCGGTCCTTGGATGAAGAAATTCGGCATTTTCGACCATTGGATAAAGGGACCGATCCTCTGCGTTCCGCTCGGCCTGCTCTGCGCCGGAATCGGGATGCTGCTCCGATCGGGATTCCCGCAAGCTTGAACCAGAAAGCTCCCGGCATCACCGGGAGCTTTCCGTTTTCTTATGAGGGGGGAGATAGTGATTTTCTCAACTATCTGTACTCTATCATAATAGAAATATGTGTCCAAAATGTGTCCAAAGTATAACGAAATTCTTAAATGAAAATTGGGTTTTTATAAACATCCTCCGTGTCCGCCTCGGACAATCTTCAACAAAAATGCTGTAAAATCAGCTGTTTTTCCGTCTTGCCACGGTATGCGTTCAACCCAAGCTGATACGCCGCGGAGATCTCAAAGTCCCCCCGGCCGCCATAGAGCCGCTCCACACTCTCCGCCCCGTATTTTTCCGCAATCATCGCTTCAAACGCTTCCAGATTTCGGAACAGCACAAGCTGTTCCACGGTTCCCTCCGGCGTCCGCACCTTGAATCTTGCGCAGTTCCCCGCGCTTCCCATCTTGACGCCCGCCAGAACCGTCAGCTGCTTCTGGGCAAAAAGGGGTCTTGGGTTGCCCACGCCGAAAGGTTCCAGCATCTCCAGCTCCGCCGCAAGACGCTCGTCCGCATACGCCAACGGCATAGGCACGTCAATATGCACCACCGGTACAAAATCTTCCTCCGTGAGGCGGCAGCGCTCATTCAGCTCCCGCCGCAGCTGTTCTATCTTCCCCTCCTCCATGGAAAGACCCGCCGCCATCTTATGTCCCCCGTATTTGGTGAAAAGGCCGGCGACCTGCGTCATGGATTCATACATGTGATAGCCCTCGACGGAACGTCCGGATCCCTTGACTCCTTCCTCCCCCTTCGTCAGCACGAAGACCGGGCGCTCATGCTTTTCCCGCACCCGCCCGGCGATGATTCCCGCCAGACTCTCATGCACCTCCGGCAGATAAATCACAAGCACTTTGTCCGTCTCCATATGATGCTCTGCCAGATAAGCTTCCGCCTGCTCCACCCCCTGCCGGGTAAGATTCTTTCGGCTGTCATTCATTTCCACCAGCTCTCGCGCGGCATTCGCCGCCTCCCGCTTATCGCGGCTTTGGAGAAGCTCCAGCGCACGCTTCGCCGTATCCAGCCGCCCCGTGGCGTTCAGGCAGGGACCCAGCACAAATCCCAGATGGTAGACGGACAGTTTCTCCATCTCCAGCCCGTTTGCCCCTGCCAGCGCCCGCAGGCCGAGATTGCGGCTCTCCCGCAGCCGCTTTAACCCCTCTTTCACGATAATGCGGTTCTCATCCACAAGTTCCATCACGTCGCAGACCGTGGCAAACGCCGCAAACTCCAAACCTTCTTCCATCAGATCCCGCATTTCGCTCCGGGGCGCGCCGCCCGCTTCTTCCTCTCTCTCCAGCAGAGCCTGCAGGAATTTGTAGGCCACCACGCCGCCGCAGATTCCCTTAAAGGGGTAGGCACAATCGCCGCGCTTGGGATCCACCACCGCCTTTGCAGGCGGCAGAAGCTCCCGTCTGCATTCCGTCCCGTCCACGGTCTCCGCCACATAAGGCACTTCATGATGATCCGTCACCACCACATCGATTCCGTAGGAGGCGGCCAGCGAAATCTGAGGCGCCGCCGCAATACCGTTGTCACAGGTGAGAATCAGACCGATTCCATCCTCCGCCGCAAGCTCGATCAGATGATCGTTCAGCCCGTATCCGTCATGGATCCGATGGGGAATGGACGTGTCCACACAGGCGTCGAACGCTTCCAGCCCCTTCGTCAGAAGGTACGCCGAGCAGACGCCGTCCACGTCATAATCTCCGATGACGCGGATACGCTTCTTTTGCGAGATAGCTTCCCGCACGGTCTCCACCGCACGATCCATGTCCTTCAACAGCCAGGGGGAATAGCAGTCGTGCAACGTCCCATTTAGGAATTTCTCCACCTGTGCCTCCTCCGTCAGATTCCGGTTCCGCAGAATGCGGGCAAGCACGGGGCTGATCCCAAACTTTAGCGCCCATTTTTCAAAGTCGGCCTTCTTGGCCGCCACCATCCACTTTTCCATCTGTGTTTCTCCAAAAAGAACCTGCAGCCCCACGCCGCAGGTTCTTTTTCTTATTCCATTTCTGCTTTCATTTCTGCCGTTTCTTCCACATTTAAAATCCTTTATTTTGCATCTCTCGTTCTAAAATCCCGGAAGCAGTCTTGGCTCGTCCTACTTTGCGCTCACTTTCTGTGGGAACTTCTTCCGCAGCACATACCACAGCGCTCCCGTGATGCACACGGAGGAATATGCGCCGCATACGATACCTACCATCAGAGGCAGGGCAAAGTCACGGATGCTGGTCACACCCAGCACATACAGGCAGGCCACCATGATAAAGGTCGTCAAAGAAGTGAAAATACTTCTGGACAGCGTCTGCGTGATACTCTGGTTCACCACATCCTTCAAATCTTCTTTTCGATCCATCAGCGCCATGTTCTCGCGCACACGGTCGAAAATAACGATGGTCGCATTCACGGAATAACCCACAATAGTCAGCATACATGCGATAAAGGTATTGCCCACGGAAACCTTGGCCGCCGCATAGAAGGCCAGCACCACCAGCACGTCGTGCAACAGAGCCACGATGCTGCTGATACCGAAGCGCAGATCCTTAAAGCGGATTCTGATATAGATCAGCATGAACACAATGGCAACTACCACCGCCACAATGGTGTCAGATTTCATCTCGCTGCTGATGGTGGAGCTGATGGTCTCCGAAGTGATCAGATCCTGCTCTACGCCGAAATTGCCAATCAGCGCTTCATCCAGCGCCTCTCTCTGCTCTACCGTCAGCGTGTTGGTCTTGAAAATAATCTCGTTGGTCTCCTGCACGTTCTGCACCTGTACGGCGCTTCCAGTCACTTCCTCGATCAGAGGCACCACCTGATCATTGGCCTCCTCCAGCGTCATATACTCGTTGAACATCACAGTGGTTGCCGTACCGCCCTTAAACTCCAGACTGTAGTTGAGCATGTCGCCGGTACTCGACTTGTTGACTCCCATCACCACAAAGCCCGCCACGATCACTGCGATGGAAACACCAAAGAAAATCCCTTTCTTGGACAGGAAGTCAATCGCCTTGCGCTCCTTCGCCACGCCGTACCATTTCACATCCCGGACGCCCAGCGCATAAAAGGCCTGCATAATCAGCCGGGTCACCACCAGCGCCGTGAACATGGAGAGTACGATACCCAGAGCCAGCGTCTGTGCAAATCCTCTGATCGTACCGGGAGCGAGGAAAAACAGCACGGCCGCTGCGATCAACGTAGTGATATTGCCGTCCACAATCGCGGACAGCGCTTTGTCGAATCCGATCTTGATGGCGCTCTGCACATTCTTGCCGGCCGCCAGTTCCTCCCGGATTCTGGCGAAAATAATCACATTCGCATCCACCGCCATACCGATGGAGAGGATGATACCTGCCACACCGGAGAGGGTCAGCGTCATATCAAAGCCGTTCAACAGCAGGACGATCAGCGCCACATACAAGCCCAATCCCAGCGCAGAAGCCACGCCGGAGATAAAATATACGGCGATCATAAATACGATCACAATGGCGAGTCCGATCGCGCCCGCCTTCAAGCTGGTGTCGATGGCCTCCACGCCCAGCTGCGCGCCCACCACTTTCGAGTGCAGCTCTTCCAGTTCCAGTTTCAGTCCGCCGATTCGGATGGTGGAAGCAAGCTTCTCGGCCGCCTCCGCGCTCTCCATAGGCGTGATCTGCGCGTTTCCTTCCGTGAACACGCCGTTTACGTTGGGTACGCTGACAAACGCCCCGTCATAGTAGATAGCCAGCGTCTCGCCCTTCTCGTAGGCGTTTCTGGTGGCGTCGGCAAATTTCTGGGTGCCGGCCTCCGTCATGGTCAAATCCACGGCAAACGTGGAATTCTGCATATTGTCACGGGTTGTGACCGCCCGCGCGTCCTTCACGTCCGTTCCCACCAGCATGATAGAACCGTCCGCCTCAAGCTCTTCAATCGTTTTGTTGAGGACATATCCGGTACCCAGCCTGCCCTCCGCGTCGGTCACGGTCGTCTGGGAATAGTTCTGATTGCCCTCCGCGTCGGTCTGTGCGATAAAATACAGGGAACCGGGTCTGCCGAGTTCCTGTAAAATGGCGTTTGCGTCGCTCACGCCGGGAATCTCGATATTGATTCTGTCGATTCCCTCCTGATAGACGATGGCCTCCGTGCTGTAGTTCTCAACACGCTGCTGCAGCTTGTTGATGGTATCCTGCATATCCGTGGCGCTGGGCGTCCCTTCCCCCACAGCCTGATAGGTAATGCTCACACCGCCGGCCAGATCAAGTCCCAGCTTGATGTCCGATGCGCTGCCCGCGCCATCTTCATTCACTCCGCGGATATCCACATAGGTGAGTCCGGCAAGGAGCAGCACGGCACAGAGCAGGATTACGATTGCTTTGCTCTTCTTCATTTTCTCTTGTCCTTTCTTTTCTTATATATAACCTTTTCTTTACGCAGTCTTTTTGTATTGTATTTTATTCCTGTCCCTCGTCCGCGTCCAGTTCCGCCGCTTTCAGCATAATGGCGCATTCGATCCGCTTTCTCTGCAGTTCGCATCCCACGTCGTAGGCGTCGTTGATGTTGCCGTGGAAATTGTAGGAATTGGCGGCGCATCCGCCGCTGCAGTAAAATTTGGCGAAACACTTCCTGCACTTGTCCTTCGCATAGACATTGCAGCACTTAAATTCATCCCGGATGTCCTCCCGCACGATCCCCTCGTCCACATTGCCCATGAGAAATTTCTCGTTTCCCACAAACTGATGACAGGGATAGAGATCACCCCAAGGCGTCACCGCCAGATATTCCGTGCCGGATCCGCATCCCGACAGACGCTTCGCCACACAGGGTCCACCCTGCAAGTCTATCATAAAATGAAAGAAATGAAAAGCCCGTCCTTCTTTTTTTCGTTTTAACAGCTCCGCCGCCAGCCGATCATACTCGGCCAGCAGTTTGGGAATGTCCGCCTCCGTGATCGCATAATCGTCCGTCGGTTGAGCCACCACAGGCTCCACAGAGATCTGCCGAAAACCCAGATCCGCCAGATGCAGCACATCCTCCGCAAAATCCAGATTGTGGTGCGTGAAGGTTCCCCGCACATAATAGTTCGTCTGATTCCGGCTCTCCGCCACCTTCCGAAACTTCGGCACGATCAGGTCATAACTGCCCTGCCCGCCCCGGAACGGCCGCATTTGGTCATGAACCTCTCTCCTGCCGTCGATGCTGAGTACCACATTGGCCATCTCCCGGTTGGCAAATTCCAAGATTTCGTCATTTAACAGCACGCCGTTTGTGGTCAGCGTAAAGCGGAACTTTTTGCCCGCCGTCTCCTCAATGCTGCGTCCGTACTCCACCAGACGCTTTACCACATCCCAGTTCATCAGCGGCTCCCCGCCGAAGAAATCCACCTCCAAATTGACCCGGCTCCCGGAATTGGCCACCAGAAAATCCAGCGCCTTCCTGCCCACCTCGAAGCTCATGAGCGCCCGCCTTCCGTGGTACTCTCCTTCCCCGGCAAAGCAGTATTTGCAGGCCAGATTGCAGTCGTGCGCAATGTGCAGACACAGCGCCTTGACCACCGTCTGGCGGTTCTTGAAATCAAACACATAATTCTCATAAATATCCGGCGCAAAAAGCTGTCCCGAACGCTCCAGCGCAAGCGCCTCGTCCACCGCCTCGCAGATCTCCTCCTGCGGATAGGGCAGGTTGGCCAGATTCAAGACCGCGGCGCGTATGGTGTCCGCATCCTTGATTCCCTCGTTCACCAACGGCTCCACCAGCGGAATCATGTCATACACGATATCGTCCACCACATGCACGGATCCGCTGTTGACATCCATGACAATATTGTAGCCGTTGCTCTTATATTGATGTATCATGGCATCCCTTTCCTCTCACATCATTCGCAAGCCCATTAAAATACGTTATAACACAAAAAAGCAGAAATTACAACAGAGTACTGCAAATTGTTTGTGACAGGGCGCCGTCAAGTAAACGCCGGCAGCCTTTTATCATACCTCCCTCATGATACTTTATTTTTCCCCGTCAACGTCTCGAATGACAAACCCGCGGCAATCAGATACGCCGGCAAAAACATAAAAATATATTTGGAACGCCCCTCAAAACACATGATGTATAATGACACGGCTCCTATAATCAGATAGTACAGGCAGAGGATTCTGTCCTTTTTCCGATAAATCACTCCCCCGATTAACAGGCATAGTAAAACCGCATCCCATATGATCTGCAGAACGGCAGCCAATACCCAATAGTAACTCTCTCCCCGCTTATAAACCTTGGATAAGAAGGAATCGTCCCAATCAGGTCTGTGGCTCTGCGCATTATTAAAATAGCCGTCCCCGTAAACCACGTCCAGTTTGTGAAAGAAAAAGGAAACATTGCCGGACAGCCCCCGCTCCCTGATGCGGCGGACGCCCTCGTCGAACATAGCGTTTTTTGCCTCCTTTGCCGTCTCATACCTCCCCAGAAATTCCCATCTGATTCCCGGGTCAACGGAATTTGTCGTCCCATATGCATCCGTATTTTGCCCCATCATAAACATATAACGCCAGTCTTTCGCCGTCTCGCTGGCAACAAATCCATATTGATCCCTTAAAAGATTCTGCACTCCGATCGACAGCGAGAAAATAACGCCAAAACAAATCATCGCATAGACAACCCTCTTGACATACTCCCTCTGCTTTTGTGCGCAATTCAAAAGGAAATATACTCCAAAGGCAATGAATAAGATAAAGTTGGTAATCTTGATATAACTCGCGATGGAAATGGCCGCCGTCACGAGAGGAACCTTAACCTTATATGTGATCTCAAGCGACCCGAGCCATAGCGCCGCGGCGACAAAAAGCATTCCAAAATTGTCCGTGTATACCAGAAATGCCCGCCACGTCATTCCAAGAAGGATTTCACTGATGCAGAGCAGAAGCAGCGCCGTTTTGTGATTGCCGGTATAATTCCTGACCGTGAATGATACCAGCAATGCCGCGAGATTCGTTGACAATGCCCCCATAAAGGTAATCGCTGTCCAATGAGGAACCAGTCGATATAAAAAAGACAGAAAAATCGCGATATTCGCATTATTGGGGTTTGCCAAAAAATAATCATAATCGGACAGTTTACCCCCCCGGACAGATCCATCGCCGCAAGCCGGACTGACGCCCAATCCCCCACTCCATCATCGACAGGCATCCACCTCGAGACAAAGCACTGCCATATGCAGACAAGGAACACGACAATCAAACCAATGATATAAAACCTCCGGCTGCTTAAAGGCGGCGTCTTCCGCAATAGGCAGATCACACCCGCTCCTATCAGAAGAGCCGCTAAATAGTACCATAGGTTCGCATGGGGAACCGTAGTCAGAATGGACGCATTCAGCGCGCTTCCGCTCACCCTCCTGTCAATCAAAATCGTCACCGCGACGATTGCCGTCATCAACAAGATAAAGAATATCCGTACCGTGTTATGAAAAAAAACGGCTATTCTGGAATCCCGCATATTACTGTCCCTCCTTATAATTTGAAAGCCTGTTAAGAACGCCCGCCGCCCCATACCCCTTCCCGGCATATAGCGCAAAGAACTCCGCTTTAATCCCCAATCGGTATAAAACATCTGGTCAGATTAAACTACTGCTTCCTGAATGTCCGGAGTAGTCTGAAACGCTCCCCCATAAAGCAACGAAAGCAGCGAAGAAATCGCTGCTTGCCGCTAGTCTCGATTGAATTGATATCCGATTATTTCATCTTCTCGCAGCTCTGATTGCCTACCGTACAGGAAGTCTTGCACGCGGACTGGCAGGAAGTCTGGCACTCGCCGCAGCCGCCTTTCTTCATGGATTCCTTCAGGTCTCTGGTAGTCAAAGTCTTAATATGCTTCATCTCTTAAAGCCTCCTTGTAAACTACGAACAAATTTTTTAGTATTATACCATACTCTCTCCGTTCTGTCAACTGACCATTCCGCCCAGCATACCGCCCCCCGCACACAGCGCCATTGTGGTAAAAAACGAATTGCCCAGCGCGTCCGGACTCTGCCTGACCGCCAGAGACACCAGCGCCAGCACCACAAAATAAGCGGCTCCCATAAGCAGTCCCCACAGGAATTTCCGGTTCCCCAATTTTTTGCCCGTCACAAATCCCGCAAAGAATGTCGCCACCACATAGATCACGATGATTGCGACGGCCACCGGGCGCTCCGACAGCTCCAGCTTAAAGAGGACAAATGCCAGAAGCAGCAGAAGCCCCGCCGTCAATATGTAAGAAAATAATAGACTTTTGAGCAAAAAGAGAAGCGGAATCCCACCTTCCCCCACTCCGTTTCTCCCTCGTACACGTGTCTCGTTCTGCATTGCGCCGTTCTCCCTTCCCGCTCTGTCGGGCCGCTTGATCCGCACATCGGCCCGCCGGATCCCTGCGCCGAATCCGGATTATCACTAAATTATATTCCGCACTTTTGAAAAACTTGACAACTTCCACGCCATACTGTATAGTGGCAAGTGACAGCGTCGATAAACCATCAAGCGGTGCAAGTCAACAACCCCGCTGCAAGCAACGGGGCATCAAGCTTGCAACGCTGCAGAG
>JAMPGV010000006.1 GCA_023663735.1 Muribaculum sp.
GAAAGCGTGTCTGCGTTGAATGTGCAATTTGCACAATGACACTTTCTAAAGTAAGCGTTTTGCAAATGCCTAATATTATTATACTATAGGAGGCTCCCATGCAAATCCTTTTTTACGACACCAAAAGCTACGATCAGCATTCTTTCGACGCCGCTCTTGCGGACTACGAACCTTTGCAGCATTCCCGCACGCCGATCCGCATCGAGTACATCAAACCCGATCTGGATCCCCGCACCGCCGCGCTGGCGGAAGGGTTCGACGCGGTGTGTGCATTCGTGAGTTCCGACATCGGCACGGAGACCGTCCGCATTCTGCATGAAAAGGGAATCCGGCTGATTCTCATGCGCTGCGCCGGATTCAACAATATCGATCTGGAGACGGCGCAAAAACTTGACATCCGCATTCTGCGCGTGCCGGGTTACTCCCCCGAGGCGGTGGCGGAACATGCCATGGCTCTGGCGCTAGCCGCCAACCGCAGACTGCACAAGGCTTACAGCAAAGTCCGGGAAAATGATTTCAGCCTGAGCGGACTCATGGGATTCAATTTCTATGAGAAAACCGCCGGCGTCATCGGCACAGGCAAAATCGGCGCAGCCATGTGCCGGATCTGCCACGGTTTCGGTATGCGGGTCATCGCCTACGATGTATATGAGAATCCGGGATTAAAAGATTTCGTGGAGTATAAACCCTTGAAAGCGGTTCTGGCGGAAAGCGACTTGCTCTCCCTGCACTGTCCGCTGACCGACGATACCTACCATCTGATCCGGCTGGAGACCATCAAACAGCTAAAAGACGGCGTGGTGCTGGTCAACACTTCCCGGGGCGCGCTGGTGGATACCGAGGATTTGATCGAGGGCATCCGGATGCGCAAGTTCGGAGGCGTAGGGCTGGATGTGTATGAAGAGGAGACGGATAATGTCTTTGAAGACCGCTCCGACGAGATTTTGGAACACTCCACCACCGCCCGCCTTCTCTCCTTTCCGCATGTGATGATTACCTCACACCAAGGATTCTTTACCAAGGAAGCTTTGTGGGCCATCGCCGAGACCACTTTGCAGAACGCGCTGGACTTTATGGCGGGCAAGGACAGTCCCAATGATGTGTCCGCATAACAGCCTGTCCGCACGGGACTCTTCTGCGCCGTCCGCACCGGACTGTCCTATCCGTCCACACCGGGCTGTCCTGCCCGTCCGCGTCAGAGGGTCTCGCCCTCTACGGCTCCTGCCTTGCCACGATATTATTCAGCCACACCCCTTTTTTCACCAGAATAAAGCCGATCACACATTTGATGATATCCAGCATCTGCACACAGAGATATAAGGGCAGCACGGGGAGTGTCGTGTAACGGCTCAGCACAAAGGCGACGGGCGTGCTGACACACAACAGAAAGACACTGTCAAAAAGGAATGTGACGATCGTCTTGCCACCGGAACGCAGGGTAAAATAAGTCGCGTGCATAAAGGCCGCCACCGGCATATAAACCGCCGAAATGCGCAAAAACCACGCCGCCAGCGTCTTTACGCTGTCCGAAGTATTGTAGAGCATCGGGAATACCGGAGCCATTGCCATCAGCAGTCCGCCCAACAGCAGACAGGACATGACGGAAAACGCAATCAATCTGGCATCCGTCTCTTTGGCCTCCTCCATTTTCCCTGCTCCCAGAAGCTGCCCTACGATAATGGAGATAGCGCTGCCCATGGCAATGAAAACCACATTAAAGAGGTTGGAGATCGTGTTGGAAATATTCAGCGCAGCCACCGTATCCAGCCCTCTCACGGAATAACACTGCATCAGCACCGCGATGCCCGCCGCCCACAATACCTCGTTGACCATCAAAGGCGTTCCTTTTCTGACAATCTTGGCCGTCAGATGGCCGGGTACTTTCATGCTGCGATACACACCTTCCACAAAAGGCATTTTCTCTTTGTGAGTATGCGTCCAGACCATCACAATGACAGCCTGCACATACCGGGAAATCACTGTGGCAATGGCCGCTCCCACCACGCCCAGCTTCGGGCATCCAAACTTTCCGAAGATCAGCAGATAATTCAAAAACAGATTAACGAACACCGCTGCAATGCCCGCCGTCATAGGCACTTTAGTCTCCCCGCATTCGCGCAGGGTACTGGTGTAGAGCTGTTCCACCGCAAAGGGAAGCAGCCCGATCAACATCACCCACAGGTACTCTCTGCCGTAGCGCAGCGCCGCCTCCAAGGCCTGTTCGTTTCCTTCTCCGTGCAGATACATCCGGATCAGGAATCCGCCCGACAGCGCAAATACCAAAATCCCGATCAGTACGATGGCCGCACAGGCGTAAGTCTTAAAGCGGAACGTGTCACGCACGCCTTTATGGTCTTTGCAGCCGTAAAACTGCGCGCCGAAAATACCCGCTCCGGAAATGGCTCCGAAGATGGTCAAGTTGAACACCATCAACAGCTGGTTCACAATGGCGATGCCGGACATCTGTTCCGTTCCCACGCGTCCCACCATAATGTTATCCAAAAGACCCACAAAGTTGGTGATCCCGTTCTGAATCATGATAGGCACCGCCACGCCGAGGGCCATCTTATAAAACGCTTTGTCTCCAAATAATTTTTTCCGAATACTCATATGTTTTCCTTACTGTGTTTTTGAATTTCTTCATCTTCCCCGCGGATCTCCACCCGCTCCACATGCCGCCCGGCGAGCCGCTTCATCTCCAAAAGCTCCGCCGCCTCAAATCCGCTCAATCCCGCTGCGTCCAAAACCTCCCCGCTCTCACGGTAATTCTGTATGTAATATGCCAGACAGCCTGCGATCATCTCCCCGATCCGGTCAAATTCCTCCACCGTATGGATCCCTTTCACCGCAGTCGTGCGGAACTCATACGCTATGCCGCTTTGGCGCAGGAGCGTCATGCTCTCCCGGATCCGCTCCGGCTCAAAGAGAGTCCCGCACCGCTCCAATCCCGCCGCCCGGGCGTAATTCTCCTCGCAGGCCTTGATATCCATGGCCACATAATCCAACAGTTTCTCCTCCAGAAGCCGCTTCAGCACATCCGGACGGTATCCGTTGCTGTCAAGCTTGACCGCATAGCCCAGCTTGCGGACTTTGCGGATAAATTCCTCCAGATCCGGCTGCAAGGCCGGTTCTCCCCCCGAGATGCACACGCCGTCCAGAATACCGCGCCGCTTCCGCAGATGCGCCAGCACTTCCTCCTCCGGAATCTCCGCGGGCGTCTGTCCCTGACCGTTCCCGCTCAGGAGAACCAGTCCCGAATTCTGACAATACGGACAGCGAAAATTACAGCCACCGGTGAAAACGGTGGCTGCGACATGTTCCGGATAATCCAACAAAGTAGTCTTCTGAAACCCGTAAATTTTCATACGAACGTCCCTTCTGCGTTACAGTTTCCAGATATCCCGATTGTATTCCATAATCGTGCGGTCAGAGGAGAAAAATCCTGCTTTGGCAATGTTTACAAGCATCATCTTTTTCCACTTCTGTCGATTCTCATAATCCGCAAAAACGCGGTTCTTGGCGGCAATGTAGTCCTCCAGATCCAGAAGCGTCATAAACCAGTCTTTCTTTAAAAGTTCCTTGTAGAGACGCTCCAGATTCTCCTTGCAGCCGATCTTCATGGTCTGCTCGCCCACGATAAAGTCCACCGCCTCCTTGATGACGGGACTCTTGTCATAGTAGTCTTTGGACACATAATCCGCCTTGGCATAATGTTTGATTACGGTATCGCTCTTTTCACCAAAAATATAAATATTGTCGTCGCCCACCAACTCGTGAATCTCCACATTGGCGCCGTCGCTGGTACCCAAAGTCACCGCGCCGTTCAACATAAACTTCATGTTGCCGGTGCCGGAAGCTTCCTTGGATGCCAGTGAAATCTGCTCGGAGACGTCACAGGCGGGGATCAGTTTCTCCGCATAGCTCACATTATAATTTTCCACCATCACCACTTTCATATAGGGGCTGACGTCGGGATCGCCGTTCACGATCTCAGACAGCACCAAAAGCAGATGGATAATGTCCTGCGCAATCACATAAGCAGGCGCGGCTTTCGCCCCAAAGAGGAACGTCAGCGGCGTGGACGGTTTTTTGCCGCCTTTGATCTCCAGATATTTGTGGATGATATACAGTGCGTTCATCTGTTGGCGCTTATACTCATGCAGACGCTTTACCTGAATGTCAAAAATAGAATTCACATCCAGTTCCACGCCCTCCTGTTCCTTGATATAAGCGGCAAGCTCCGCCTTTTTATTCTGCTTGATGTCAAAGAGCCTGTCCAGCACGGCCTGATCGTCCGCCTTCTCCAACAGTTTCTCCAGCTCGGCCGCATTCTTCTTGTAACCGTCGCCGATGGTCTCTGACAGGAAAGCCGCCAGCTCCCTGTTGCAGGAGAGCAGCCATCTGCGGAAGGTAATCCCGTTGGTCTTATTATTAAATTTCTCAGGATAAAGCTTATAAAAATGATTCAGCTCCGTGTCCTTCAAAATCTCCGTGTGGATGGCGGCCACGCCGTTTACGCTGTAGCCGTAGTGGATATCAATATGCGCCATATGCACGCGCTTGTCCTTGTCGATAATCTGTACCTTTTCATCTTTGTATTCCTTGGCCACGCGGTTGGAAAGCTCTTTGATAATCGGCACCAGCTGAGGCACTACCTCCTCGATATAAGCTAACGGCCATTTCTCCAAAGCCTCCGCCAGAATCGTATGGTTCGTGTAAGCACAGGTCTTGCTCACCACCTCCACCGCATCGTTCATGGTGAAGCCCTCCTCCCAGGTAAGGATTCGGATCAGTTCCGGAATCACCAAGGTGGGATGGGTATCGTTGATCTGAATCGCCACATACTCGTTCATTCTGTGCAGATCCTGCCCCTTGGCCTTCATCTCTTTCAAAATCAGCTGCGCGCCGTTGCACACCATAAAATATTCTTGATAAATGCGCAGAAGATTGCCCGCCTCGTCGGAATCGTCCGGATAGAGGAACAGTGTCAGATTCTTGTCCACGGCGGTCTTGTCAAAATCAATGCCCTTCTTCACCAGACTCTCGTCCACGGACTCCAGATCGAATAAATGAAGCTTATTGACGCCGTTTTCATAGCCAATGATATCAATGTCATAAAGTACGGAGGTCACTTTACCCGCCCCGAAAGACACCTCAAACTTCGTTCCGGTCTCCGCAAGCCACGAGGGACGCTCAATCCACTCGTTCTTCTCCGCGCGCTGCTTGTAATCCTGAAACACCTGTCTGAACAGCCCGAAATGATAATTCAGGCCGATGCCGTCGCCGGGCAGCCCCAGCGTGGCGATGGAGTCCAGAAAACAGGCGGCAAGCCGTCCCAGACCGCCGTTGCCCAGAGAGGGTTCCGGCTCAATCTCCTCGATCTGCGCAAGGCTCTTGCCATGATCCGCCAGAATCTTCTGCAGCTCGTCATAAATGCCCAGATTAATCAAATTGTTGGAGAGCAGCTTCCCGATCAGGAACTCCATGGAAATATAATAAACTTTTTTGCCGCCCGTGATGGCGGGCGCCTGCTCGGCACGGTCTTTGACCAGCTGCAAAATGCTCTCATAGAGCTGTACATGCGTACATGCGCCGATCTCTTTACCGAATATCCTGCCTGTAATTGCATTCAACTGCTGTTCCAAATTCATGGTTCTCCTCCGTTCCTGCCCGTTCCGGCAATCCGGATCTGAGCATACTGTGCCTCCATTAACTTCACTATCATAGCATAAGCATTTACCGATTGCAAGCATTTATACATGCCTCAAACTGCTGAAACTACGCTCAAGCTCCACCACATCCTGCACCCTGCTGCCGTGGCGGTGATGCAGAATATCACCCCGCGCCTCTGTCCCGTCAGCCGGCCCCGGCTCCTCCACACCGCTCTGTGTGATCTCCGGGATCCCCTTCAGATACCGCTCCAAATCCACAATCCTTCCATTGACAGGCGCCTGCCCTCTGCGGAAAACCCAGCAGCTGCCCACGGGCATGTTCAGAATTTTCTCCATCGGAAGATTGCAGCGCTGTGCTACGGCGTCCGCCGTATCCAGATCGTTTCCGCCCAGATAGACATAATTGTCGCAGTTGCCGATGATCGTCCTGCCGTCCTCGCCATACGCATGATTCAGCTGGGATTCCGCTTGAACCATCAACATGACGGAGATACCCCGGGAACGGATGGAAGCAATCATTCTGGGAAATTCCGCAATCTTGCAGTTGGTGGCGAAGTCATCCAAAATAAATCGCACTGGAACGGGAAGCTCGCTGTTGGCGCATTCGTTGTCCGCATAGGTGCAGAGTTCATTCATCGCCTGCGTGAAGAACAGATTCACCAGATTGTCCAGCGAGCGGTCGTTGTCGCTCACCACCACAAACAGCGCGGTCTTCCGCTTTCCGATGGATGTGATATCCAAAGTGTCCTTGGCAAGCATCCGGCGCAGTTCCTTGGTGTCGAAAGCGCCCATTTTCGACGTGGCCGTGATCAGAATGCTCTTTAACGTCTTGCTGGCCGCAATGCGGAATCTCCGATAATGCCTCACGGCGAAACTGTCCTGCTTCTCTTTCTCCGCCTTCTGCATCATGATATCCAGCGTATTGAGCGCATCCCCGTCGTCCTCTTCCACCCGGCACTCGTCTATGAGCAGCATCATATTTTCCAAAGTCCTCTCATCCCAGCTGCAGAATTCCCACAGATAGCCGATGACGGACTCGAACAAAAGCTGAGCCGCCTGATCCCAGAAGGGATCTACGGTGCGGACGCCCTGCGCCTCCCCGTCATAGACAAGCATATGCGCAATTTTCACAATATCCTGCTCGCTTCTGATATAACGGAAAAAATTATAGTGTTCGGACTGATCCGGATGAATGAAGTCCAGCTTTTTCACCACATATCCCCTGCTCTGCAAAAATGCCCCATACTTGCGGTGCAGATTCCCCTTGGGATCCGACACCACATAACTCCCGTTCGCCAAAAGCAGATTGGGCGTCACGATGCCCCGGGTCTTCCCGGTGCCGGAAGCGCCCACCACCAGCACATTATTGTTCAATCCCGTCTCATAGCAGTCCATGCTATAAGAGAGATTTTCCGCCAGAATCAGTTCTCCTGCGTCCCTTTTCATACGATTTTCTCCTTTATCCCGTCGCACAGTCCGAATGCCACGGATTCCTCCGCATTCAGATACCGTTCGCATCCGGTTGCCCGCTCAATCTCCTCCGGCGTTCTGCCCGTATGCTTCGCCAGAAGGCCGTTCACAATCCGTTTGGTCTCCCGCAAGGATTCCTTAAGATCCTGACCGGAAGAAACGGCAAAACCCTCCATGCCTCCCAAAGCCACCGGCCTGTGGAGCATGGTTCTGGAGTGCGGCAGGATAAAACGTCTGCCCTTCTGTCCGCCCGCCAGAATCAGCGCCGCCACGGAAGCCGCCATGCCCGTACACCACAGATTGACGGGCGTCTCCACCGACTGCAGGACATCGTAGATCATCAATCCGGCGCCCGCATCGCCGCCGGAACTGTTGAGATAGAGATCAATGGGCTTCTCCTCGTCCGCCAGATAAAGGATCTGGGAGAGCAGCATATCCGCCATCTCCTGATCAATCTCACCCTGTAAAAAAATCTTTCTGTTCATCAGATGCTTGGTATACAGCGAAATCTCCCGCACCCCGCTGTGGGATTCCTCTATGATCGAAGGGATCCATCCCATATTGTTCACCGCGCTTCCTCCTCTCCCTGAACCCAACGTTCATACTGCTCTTGCAAACGCTCCACCGCTTCCTCGTCCAACCATACGCCCTGCAAATCCAAGCCTACCGAACCACCCGCCATCGTATACGTCCCAAAAACCGCTTCGCCGTCCTCCACAGCGGAATCCTCTCCAGCGTCCTTCGCAATGGAATCCTCCCGGCATACGCGCACGGTTCTGCTCCGCCCGGCCGACGCCGTCATCGCGGTAATCAGCTCCGCGAAACTTCTCTCCGCAAAATTCTCATATGCGAAAAAGTTCCAGCCGTCATACTGCAAAACGATATCGCCGCTTTGGATTCCCGCCAGATCCGCCGAACTGCCCTCCGTGACATGATCCACACACATCGTCATGATTGACGTGCGCTTCAGCCGATTCTGCTCGTCATAATACTGTTTGGCCGTGGCCAGTCCCTTTTCGTCATAGAAATAGACAATCCGGGAAACACCGTTTTCATATCGAAACAGCTCCCCCGCCTCGTTGTAGGAAGCATTCTCCACCTCATTCCCCATGGCGTCATAGCGGATGGAAAGGGTCGCTGCATATCCGCTGCCCTGTGTCAGCAGTCGTTCCTGCTCATCATAACAATCATACCGGATCACGCGCCCCACCGGATCGTAAACCATTTCTTTGACGGCATACCCGTCCGAGCCTGACACAATCCGGCGGCTGCTGTCATAAAACACCTCTCGGACGCACTCGCCCTTTACATTGTAAGTTTTTGCGGTACAGGCAATGCCGTCCGCATCTGTGATGACCTTGCCGTCGCGGTTATATTTCCAGACTTCCGTTTGATTCCCATACGCATCATAAGTATAAGTCACTTTTCCGATAAAAGAACGCTCTTTCCCGCCGTTTTTCCCGGAACCATTGTACAGTCTTCTCTCGGCAGTCAAGCCGTTCTCGTAGTAGTCCGTTTCCACGCAGTCTACCAGTTCCTGCTCTTTATTATAATAGGAGTTCTGAACCGCCCGGTCGCATTCATCCCGCGTCCATTCAGCGATGGCGATTCCGTCCGAATCTTCGCAAAGCTGTCCCTGTTCATCCAGCGAATACTGCCGGATCAGATTGTCCCGCTCGTCGTATTCATTACAAGTCGTGCGCCGGATCTCGGTTCCGTCCCCGCCCAGCGCGCAGGACAGCGTCCGCAGGAGATTCCCCTTCCGGTCATATTCCATCTCCTGTGCATAGACCCGCCCCTTGGCAGGCGTCCCGTCCTCGTCCAGATACCGGTCGGAAACCAGCCTCCCCTTCTCGTCATAAGCCAGTTCTTCGATGGCGTATCCGTCCGAATTGTTCCGAAGACTGCCCTTGTAATCATAATAGGCGTAACGGATGCAGTTGCCCCGCTCATCATATTCCATCTGCGTTTCACAGGTGCCGTCCACCTGAACCACTTCTCCGTCTTTATCATAGTACCGGATTCTGGTGGCCCACCCGTAAGGCCCGTACTCTGCCTCCCGACGCACATATTTTCCGCCCGCATAATTGATATAGCAGGGCTTCCCCTCCGTGTCATAATACTGCTGCACGGTCACATTGCCGTCTCTGTCATACTCCCTGCGGATCAGCGCCGCCCCGTAATCATTGCTGCAGGGCTGGCCGTTCTCATCCAGATAAGAGACGGCGGTCAGCTGTCCTGCCGGATCATATTCATAGACGATGGATGCGGCGTTATAGCAGGAGCGGATCGGATTGCCCTCCGCGTCATAATATGCGGTCTCTGCTACCAGACCCTGTTCGTTGAGCCGCTCCCGCGCGATGGCAAACCCTTTCCGATTGATCGCCACATTCCCTTCCCTGTCGTAATAAGTCCATTGAACCGTCCGGCCGCCCTCCAGAAACTCTTTGGTAAATCCCGCCTCGCCGTTATTGTCGGATGCGCAGGCCAACTCCCCGTCCAAGCCGTAATACCACATGGCGACGATCCGACCCTGCTCATCATATTCCCACGATGCCCCCGCATAACCGTCCATGCCGCCAACCGCCGGATTGCCCTCGCCGTCGTAATACTGCATGGCGGTGCGCCGCCCTTTCTCATCATGCCGATACACCGTCCGGACCACGCCCACCTCCTTGTCATAGGCAAGCGCACCCTCCGCATCCTCTGCATAAATCTCCGTCAAAAAACCCTGATCGTTATATTCCAGCTCATATTGGCACACGCCGCCGATATTCGGACTAAGCTCTCCTTCCGCATCCAGACAGCAGGCATAGACCGCCCTCCCGAACTCGTCATACCGGTACTCCCAGCAGAAGACATGCTCCTCGTCCAGCGTCGGATTACCCTCCGCGTCATACACCGCATATCGGACAATGCGCCCGCAATCGTCATATTCATAATCGGTATAGGCCACCGACGTGCCGCCGTATTGAATCCTAAGCGGCTCTCCGTCCTTGCCCAGATGCACCACGCGCCGGATCTGCCCCTTCTCGTCCCGGATATACTGCTTTCCGTAGATGCCGTTATTGTCGCAGACAGGGGTGTTGCGGCTGTCCCACATATACAGCACTTGAACCAGATAACCGTTCTCGTCATATTCCTGCAGCTGACGGGCAATTTCGCTTTTCCCCGACAACAGCGCGCTCAACTCCATTCCCATGCTGGAACCCAGATTGGCGGGAAGCGTTCCAAATCCCGTATCGTCGTGCGGATTCCGAAAATCCACCGCGCTCAGGCTCTGGGTATAACTTTTTACCATCTCCACTTCGCCGCTGTCCGTCTTCTGCGTGACAGAGTCCAGATTGCCCTCCTCGCCGTAGGAATATTCTATGTAGGGCAGTTCGTCGATGGCAAACGCAACCGCTCCGTCCGTTATCGTTCCCACGGAATTCACTCGCTCCAGCCGGATCACCCGCCCCCTTCTGGTTACGATTTTATAATAATCATGGGCGGCTTTCCGGTCTCTTGCGCTGACTTCCACAAGCCCCACCGGAGTCTCGTTGCGATAGACATAGCTCCAATAATAAGCGCTGTGCGGCGTCTCATACCAGACAATCCCCCCGCACGCCGCCAGAAATGCCGCCGCAACCCCTGCTGCAGCCAGTCTGCGTCTGCGCGTTCTCCGCCTGTCCCGCATCACCAGCTGATCGTAACGCAGCTGCATCAGAGAAGCAATGACCCGCAGCACGGCTCTGCTGCGTCCCAGCTCCGGGACGCTCACTCCCAGCAGCTCCTCCTCCGGATAGCGAAGCAGGGCGGGATTATAACATTCCCTCGCGCTGTCCGCCGCATGAGGCTCTCCTTCCACGATCAGCGGAATAATCTTCCGCCCGCGCCCCAGCTCCTGAAAATAGGCAATCTCCTTCGTGACCCATTCGGCACGGGCGCTGTCCGGCGAACAGATCACGATCAGATATTCCGATTCCTCCAGCTGGCGCTTTAGCTGCTCCCACAGAACGCCGCTAGGCAGATCAGTCTTGTCGCGGAAAACGGGGAAGATTTTGCCGGGAAGATCCTGATTCTCCCGGCGCAGGGAAATGGGAAAGCGATAAGTTTCCAGCTTCCGCTGAATCCATTTTGCCCACTTCTCATCCGTGCGGCTGTAACTGATAAACGCATAATATTCGTATTCTCTTTTTTCCATCATGCCTCACATTCCGCCGCTTCACCCTTGGCTGCACCCCTAAAGCGGCTTCACCGACAAATTCATATACTGATGCTGCCATCCGACAGTATCTTCCATCAGCATTGTCTCCGCAAATTCTTTTATCATAATATCGAACAGTTCCATGGGAACCTCCGTCTGTTCCAGAATGTACGCCGTCTTTTCCTGCAAAGCGCAGAGTCTGGAGAGCATATTCCGGTGATTGTTCAAATTATAACGAAAATTGTTCTGCTGGGCCTTCGTGGTAAAGTACCCCGCCCACGCGGGCAGAAGCAGCGCCAGCATATTTAAAAAGGAGCGCAATATGCCGTTCACATCCGTCCCGCTCATCCCTCCTATGGAAAAGGAGGCCGGAACAGACTGCAGCGGCGTCAAAACAAACTGCAAAACGCCTCGTCCGAAGACAATCCAGAAACCGACATAGAAAATCCGCCGCCCCCATTTCTCGAGGGATTCGACAATCGTCTGATACCTGCCGGCGGAAGCCTCGTGATAAGCGATCTGATCTCCCAGCATCTCTTTCACATGTCCCAGCGCGCAACGGAGCGTCTCCCGGTCAAGCCGCCGCAGCGCAGGTTCCGCATCATCCGTCAGATGCTTGATCTGCATATAAAGTTTCCCATCCCTGCCGCACAGCCTGCGGAGATCGAGTCCCACGCCGTAAGGCTCCAGATGAACCAATACGCGAAGAATCTCCGCCGTATACCTGTCGTCCGCAAAATTCTTCTGCCATGCGTAGACAGTCGGACTCTTGGACATGCGATAGACATAGAGATTCAGACAGGCATGGATCAAGAAGCCCGTACCGGCAAGCCAAGCCGCAGCGACCGTCATCACGGACGCCGTCTGGGGCGCGATCACAGACATCGTTTTCCCGATCAGGGTTTCCGCATAGAATCCCACCGCCAAGAAGACGGTCGCAAGAAATGGCAACACGCTTCTCTGATACAGCAGTGTCTGAAACTTCGTGTTAAACGCAATCGCGGACTCGTCAAACCGCTGGAAGCGATCCAGCAGAATCCGCCGGATCGCTTCTCCGCCGGAGGCCGCCTCCTCCATTCGAAAATCCGGCTTCAGCATCTCGTCCTCCACACTGGGATAGAGTGCGTTGTCCGCTTTATATTTTTTCAAGTAATTCTTGCGGCGTTTTTCCCAGAAAGCCATCAAGCGTCCGGTTTCTTCCGCCGCCGCTTCGGGTCGGAACCCCCCGTCCGGCAGCGGCTCGCTCACGGCCCGCATGTACCCGGGATCATATGCTTTATAATAAGAGTCCCACAGGCAGTAAATCTGTCTGGTCTTCGTGGAAATCCAGACACAGGGAACTTTCCTGTCATAAGCAGTGCGCATCAGCTCCCAAGTTGCACCCAAGCGCTCCGCCACATCCTCGTTCCACGCGATCAGCACCGCGTCGGCTCTGTCGCACATGGTCTCCCCCAGCGCATTGCGCAGGGACGTCTCCTTCCAAACCGTCTGCTCAAACTGCGTCTCCCGCGTCCAGCCGTCCTCGGCGTCATATCCGTCCTCCGGCAATCCGCCGCACGAAGGATCCTCCTGAAAATAACAGCACAAGGGAAACGAATGCGTTTGATTCCATGTGAGCCATGTGCGTCCCGTGTAGGCAGGACTCACCAACATCTGCAGCGGTACTCCCGTATGTTCTCCCCGCAGATAAGCGCCGATCTGCTCCGTCAGCCCGTCCGCTTCCCGAAAGAAATCCGGATCCTTTGGCAGTTCTCCCGCCAGAACAATCCGAATCTTCCTTCCACTCTTTATTCCGGTTTCTATTTCATTTACTCTTCCAGATTCTATTTCATTTTCCATTCTATTTTCCATTTCAATTTCCATTCCTGTTTTCCTGTCTCCTGCCGTGTCTGTTTCCCTATCTATTTCCTTATCTGTTGCCTTATCCGTTTCCCTATCTGCTTCCTTATCTGTTTCTTCATCCGTTTCCCTATCCGTTTTTCTATCTGCTTTTCTATCTGTTTTTCTATCTGCTTCCATTTTTATCTCTCCCAAATTCGGATTCCGTCCGGGAAATCCCTATTTTTTCTCTATGGTATAGCCCATCCAGATCAGCATCTTGACCGTCTGCTCCACCGTCGCGCGATCCATGTCCTTCTCAGACTCGGGCAGGTCGTGATACCCCACCATGCAGGGATGTTTTTTGCCCGCCTCGTCATAAATCCTGCCGTATTCCCAGCCTCTGCGCCTGCGCTGTTCCGCCCATGTCTCGTGGATGTTTTCGGCAATTTTCTCCAAATTTTCCGCCAAGCCCTTCTCTATCTCAATCCCCGTCAAATCAATCGGATTCGGCATATAGTCCATCTTCGCATTCTCCCTTCGACACAATGTCATAAAATCATTTTATAGGAAACAGGACGAAAAAGCAATAAGCGGAACTCCACCGGAATCTTCTGTTTGAATCCTGCAGAAAATATGTTATACTGATCTTGATTTTTGCCTTGCATACGGCAAAAAAATTTAAGTCAAACGGGTAGCGGTAAGGTGGTCATCAAGAATATCACGGAAACTTATATGAGAGAAGCCTTGAAACAGGCGAAAAAAGCCCTTGCGCTGGGAGAAGTGCCTATCGGCTGCGTCATCGTGCAGAAAGGCCGGATCATCGGCCGCGGCTACAACCGCCGCAACACGGACAAAAGCACGCTGGCACATGCGGAGATCACCGCCATCAAAAAGGCCAGCAGACAGATCGGCGACTGGCGGCTGGAAGAATGCACCCTGTATGTCACGCTGGAACCCTGCCAAATGTGTGCGGGCGCCATCGTTCAGGCTCGCATTCCCGAGGTCGTCATGGGATGCATGAATCCCAAGGCGGGATGCGCCGGATCCATTCTGAACATTTTGGAGAACCCGCAGTTCAACCACCAAGTACGCGTCACCAGAGGCGTTCTGGAGGAGGACTGCCGCCGATTGCTCAAATCGTTTTTTGCAAAACTCAGAGAACGCAACCGAGCCGAGAAAGAAGCCCGGCGCGCCGCGCTCTCCGAACTCTCCAATCCATCCGAATCCCATCCGTCCTGCAATGACGAAACCGTCTAGTCTTCCGCCAGATAGGTGGGCGCGTTCTTCGGACTCTTGCCCTTGATCACCTGATGATAATAGGCATACGTCATGGGCGTATCGGACTTTAACACATCTGCATCCAGCACCTTGCCCAGAAATACCGTATGGCTGGACGTCTCCATCTTGTCAATCACTTCGCACACGATGTAAGAACAAGCGTCCGCCACCACAGGCATACACTCCCGAATCGTCTGCTCCACACCGTCGAATTTGTCCTTGTCCCTGCCGCTGAAGAACCCGAACGCACCGATGACGCCGGGATCGGAATGCTCTCCCAGAATCGAGACGGCGAATCTTCCCGACTCCTGTATGCACTGATTCGTATAATTGTCGTGGTTGATACTCACAGCCACAGTGGCCGGGTCGGATGTGACCTGCATGGCGCTGTTGGCCGTACACCCCGTCGCTTTCCCGTGATCCCATGTTGTCACCACATACACGCCATAGGACATATTTCTAAAAGCATTCTTGTTCATCTTCTTTCCTCCTGTCAAGCGAGCCGATTTCCCGCCCTTGATTCATTGCTTGAATCCATTATAATCCATTTCTTCCGTTTTGTAATCAGAAACTTGCGCCAGCCGCCCAAAAATGCTACACTACAGATAGCTGCATCGGCTGCCGACAGACGATTGCGAAACGCTTATTTCGGAAAGTGTCATTGTGCAAATTGCACATTCAACGCAGACATGCTTTCGCTCCAACCTCACCGTAATAGCACATAAGGCGCTAAAATACAGCGCCTAAGTGCCAACGGTTCGCTAGGGTCTGCTTATGAATATACAATCTGCACAATTTGGATTCCGAAAAATATTGTTTCGCAAACGTCTACGACAGCCGATCCGGAAAGGAGACGGCAAGTTTATGCTGTGCCACATGACAATCGACTTAAGCAAAGTTCTCTGTACAAGGTCCGGTGGGACGAAGCCTGTACAGAGGACACTATGCGGGAGATAGATTCCTTTTCCCGCATCCTATATTCGTCCGCATTGGATTTTGTACTTATAGAATGATCGAATCGGAAACAATAACTCTATAAGGAGAAAATTCAATGGATAAAAATTTTAAAAGATATATTCTATTATGGCTCAGTCAGTCCCTGTCACAGCTGGGAAGCTCAATGACAAGTTTTGCGCTGATTCTGTGGGTCTATACGATCCGGCATTCCGCAATGACCGTCTCGTTCATGTCGTTTTGCAGTTATGTGCCGTATATTCTCGCGAGTCTGTTTGCGGGGACGTTCGTGGACAGACACAGCAAGAAAAAGGTGATGCTGACGGCGGACAGCATTGCCGCCCTCTGCACGCTGGGCATTCTGCTGTCTGCCATGTCCGGGGAATTACAGATCTGGCATATTTATCTGGCCAACACCGTCATCGGATGCATGAACGCTTTCCAGTCGCCCGCATCCGGCGTCGCTCTGGGGAAACTGGTGCCGCAGGACAAATTGGCGAACGTGAGCGGGATGCATTCGTTTTCCGGCAGCTTAAACACGATTCTCACCCCGGTGCTGGCGGCCGCGCTGTTTGCACTGAACGGATTGCCGCTGATTCTGTTGATTGATCTTTGCAGTTTTGCGATCGCTTTTCTGGTTCTGCTGATCCTGATTGTGATTCCGCAAGACACGCCTTCCGGCGACAGGCAGAAATCCGTTTTTGCCGGATGCAGAGAGGGACTGGCATTCTTGTGGAATGAAAAAGGAATTCTCATGATCGTCCTCACGATGGCGCTTTTGAACTTCTTCTCCAGACTGACCTATGAGAATATCCTCTCGCCCATGCTCCTGTCCAGAAGCGGAGACAACAGCATGGTTCTGGGATTTGTCAACGCTGTCATGGGCGTCGGCGGCATCGTGGGCGGACTGATTGTCTCCGCGGGAAAACTGTCCAAGAATCCGGTCAAAATGATTTATATCTCCGCCGCTCTGTCTTTCGGATTCGGCGATCTGCTCATGGGTCTGGGACGGAATGCTTTCGTCTGGGGAATTGCCGGACTGGCGGCCACGCTGCCCATTGCCTTCATCAATGCGGGGCAGAATGTGATTTTGTACAAGAAAGTACCCACCGAAATGCAGGGAAGGATTTTCGCCGTGAGAAACGCCATCCAATACAGCACGATTCCGCTGGGCATCCTGCTGGGCGGATTTCTGGCCGACTATGTCTTTGAACCGTATCTGGCGGGAAGCGCGTATCCCGCTTTGGTTCTGCACAAGCTGGTAGGAACGGGCGCAGGAAGCGGCATGGCCGTCATGTTCCTCTGCACCGGTGTGCTGGGATTCCTTTTCAGCATCCTGTCCTTCCGGCACAGGGACATTCAGGCCATGGCAAAGGGTCTTGACAAACAACCGTGAAAACGGTAAACTGAAAAAGCCGTATGCGTTGGAAGATCGGCTTCCGGCGATGAAATTCGGTCTCACGCAATGGGAATCTGCGAACCGTGTCAGGTTGGGAACAAAGCAGCACTAAGTGGAATCTCTCATGTGCCGTGAGGCAGCCGGGTGGAGTCGGAAGCAGGAGCCGCGCATACGGTCTTTGTATGCTCAGAGGTAAACATGATGTTCTTAGAAACTAATTTCAATCATTTAGAAACCGGCGTTACACATTTTGATTCTGATACCACCGGTCTTTTGCGGGACTGCGTCCTGTGTCCCCGCCGATGCCATGCGAATCGGCTTGCGGGACAGACCGGAGTCTGCGGTCAGACACACCTGCTCAAAGCCGCAAGAGCGGCTCTGCACTTCTGGGAGGAACCATGTATCTCCGGAACGGCAGGTTCCGGAACCGTGTTTTTCTCCGGATGCAGCCTGCGCTGCGTATTCTGCCAGAATCACAGTATCGCACAGGGCTGTGCGGGACAAAGCCTTTCGATAGAAAGGCTGGCGGACATTTTTCTGGAACTGCAGAAAAAGGAAGCCCACAATATCAATCTTGTGACTCCCACACATTTTATCCCACAGATCATACAGGCGCTTGCCATGGCCAAAGAAAAGGGGCTTCATATTCCTGTTGTGTACAATACCGGAGGGTACGAAGAACCGGCGACCCTGCGCCTTCTGGAGGGTCTGGTGGACGTCTATCTTCCGGATTTGAAATATTTTTCCCCGGAAGCCGCCATGCGGTTTTCCCACGCTCCCGATTACTTTGAAAAGGCTTCTGCGGCTCTTGCGGAGATGTACCGCCAAGTGGGCGCACCGGTCTTTGCGGACGACGGTCTTATGCTGCGGGGCGTCATCGTGCGGCATCTGGTTCTGCCCGGTCAGACAAGAGATTCCAAGAAAATTCTGCGCTTCCTCCATGAGACTTATGGAGATGACATCTATGTCAGTATTATGAATCAATATACCCCTCTGCCCCATGTGGCGGAATACCCGGAGATCAACCGCCGCGTCACACCCGAAGAATACGACAGGGTGCTTGCCTTTGCGGAGCGCATCGGTATCCGCAACGGATTCCGGCAGGAAGGGAACGCCGCCGAGGAGAGCTTTATTCCGCAATTCGACGGGGAGGGTCTGTAGCGGCCTTGAATTTATCATAGCTCATCTCAGCACCCGAAGCAGTATGCGCCGATCTTTCTCAGTTTGGACAATGACACGAAAATTCTATCATCTCACAGGTGGCATCATTGCAAAACACGCCATGATATGCGTATAATTGATCATCTTCAACCAAACTGTAAGCCAAAAAATAATACTCGCTGTCATCTGCGCCTTTCGGAAAAATTTTATCAATATAATTGATTCGCTGCCGTTTCAATTGTTCACGGTCCACATATTATTTCGCTTCACCATCGTAACAATATACTTCCCACGGGAAATCAGGATCAAAAGACGCTAACCGATTCTCTTTCATCACCTCATAATCCTCACGGGAAAAAACCGCACGATATCCGCTCTTATCCGCCAAAAATCCCTCATAGAAATAGTATTTTATATCATGTGCAGACTCCGGTAATTTCGTCGGGTAAGTTGTAAAATCCGCTTTCCTTTGAAAGGACTGATACGTCCAGAAATGAGTTCTGGTCACCGGTATGATATCCTTCAATACCCACCCCAGCGCAGCTATCACAAGGTAAATACATAGTCCCCCCATGAAATACGACCAGACCCTTTTGAGCCGGCTTCTTATTGGACTTTTTGTCGGACTCTTCAATTGACTTTCTCCACAGCTCAGATCCCCGTGCGGATTCCCCAGCCCATTTTTCCTTTTTCCCATGTCAAAACTCCCGTACATTTTCCAAAAAGTTCATAGCTTCTCGCCAGTCCCAAAGCATCTTCCTCATACAACAGCGGAAAAAATAAAAATCCACTATGTAATAAGAATACTCCCTTTCAGTTTTATCCCTTTGATCCATATGTGGCGGCTATCACAAAACTGTCGGTATCCTCTTGTATGGTCGATATTTGTATCTATATTTATTATTTTTGCATATAATCATTTTATATGATATCATTTTCACATAATTTCGTCAAGAAAAGCTTTCGTTACATCGCATACCCTTCATCACGCACATCAGATAAACAAACTATCGGATGCTCCCAAACATCCCGCTTTCCTACAGCTCCACCGGAATCAGATAATACCCGAAATCCCCCTCCCCCGCAGGCTCGGAAGCACATTCAAAGCTCTCGAAACCGAACATAACCGCAATCTTTTTCTCCTTCTGGTACAGATTCCCCGGCACTCCTATGTAATAGCGCACATTGTCTCTTTGGCGCACTCTGGTCAGAATCAAATGCTGAAAATTATAGTATCCGTGCAGAAGAAAACTGTTGTTCACAAGCTTATAATAGCGTCCCGGAAACAGGACAAAATCGCCGGGTCCCAGAGACAGGTATTCCCGATCGTCTGAGAACGGGCGGACATGGGGATAGATGGACCACAGCTGGTCCCATTTATCCTCCTGAAAGGTCGTGACCGGCTGCGCCTCTTCCCGATTCTCCGCACTGGCGGAATTTTTTATCTGCATCTCTCCCACCCGAACTTCTCTTGTCTGTTCTTTCCTTGTCTGTTCTTCCCCTGTCTGCTCTTTCCCTGTCTGTTCTTTCCCTGTCTGTTCTTTCCTTGCCTGTTCTCCCCCTGTCTGTTCTTTCCTTGCCTGTTCTCCCCCTGTCTGCTCTTTCCTTGTCTGCGTTTCTCCTGCCGGCGCCTCCTTGGCACGCTCTTCTTTCGGAGGCTCCTGCTTTTTCATAGTGGAAAAAGCCCTTCCTCTCTCCGACTTTTCCCACAGGCATAGAATCTCCTTCCCCTCGGAGATGGGAATGCGTATTCCCTTCAACTGCTCATACTCCATGCCCTGCCCGTCCAGACTATGGCTGTCCAATTTTTCCATATAAAGTTTTAAGCCGCCGTCCGCCAACTGCAATTTACACAGCTCCCGCTCCCCGCCCTCTCCGAGCAATAACAGCGGGCGCGTAAAGTGATCCTTCCGGTAGAGACCGCTGATCTGCAGGCTGATGCTGCAATGCTCGTCCCGCCGTTCCAGCTTCACAAAACCTGCGCCACGGCTCCGCTGCCCGTTTTCCATATAGTCCAGATACCTGATCTTCCGGTCATATTCCACTGTCGGCCTGATTTGTCCAAAATCCATTAAAAAATCCCCCCGCATATATTTTCTACTGCAAATATATGCGGGAGGTTCTTCATTTATTCCTCGAATCCGTCGGTTCTCAATCCTTCACAGCGCCGTCGGCCGCATCCTCTTCCTGAGAAAATGCCACGGCCAATGTTTACACCGTCTCCAGATATTTCATGTAGTTTACCACCATCAGCGCAATCTTGAAGGTCAGCGCATCGTCAAAACACCGCAGATCCAGCCCCGTACTCTTCTGAATCTTCTCAATCCGGTACACCAGCGTATTGCGGTGGACGAACAGCCGTCTGGAAGTCTCCGACACGTTCAGATTGTTCTCAAAAAATTTGTTCAGCGTGTTCAGCGTCTCCTCGTCCAGCTCCTCTAGCACATGATTGCCGAAAATCTCCTCGATAAAGAGCTTGCAGAGATTTACGGGAAGCTGATAAATCAGCCTGCCGATACCGAGCGCGCTGTAAGCCGCCACATCCTTTTCGGCGTAAAAGATTTTACCCACATCCAGCGCCATCTTGGCTTCCTTATAGGATTTGGACACATCTTTCAACTCATGCACCACAGTACCATAGGCCACTCGGACATTCAACATCGCCTCCGTATTCATCATGTCCACAATGGTTTTGGCGACCTTCTCCAGTTCCTCCTGACCGTTGTCCTCTTTCAACGTTTTGATGAGGATCACACTCTTCTCATCCACTGTGGTGACATGATCTCCCACCTGTCCCGAATACATTCCCTTCAAAAGTTCCGTGACAATATTGTCCTTCTCCTGCTTTGTCTCCACCAGAAAGACCGCTCTGGGAACCTGCGCTTCCAGATGCAGTTTCTTGGCGCGGTTATGAATATCCACCAACAGCAGGTTGTCCAACAGAAGATTCTGGAAAAAGCTGTTCTTGTCATAACGCTCCCGATAAGCGATGGAGAGATTCTGAAGCTGGCAGACCGCAATCCTGCCCACCATATACGCATCGTCGCTGATCCCTGTCGCCACAAGCACATATTGCAGTTCGCCGTCATCGTAAATTTTCATCAGATGGCGGCTGCCGATCACCTGACTGTCCGCCGGAGATTCTGCAAAACTGCCGATCATCTCTGCGGTAAGATCGGCGCTGTCTGCGGTAGAGGCCACCAAAACGCCTGTCGGTTCATAGACGCCCAAGTCTACTTTTGTAATCGCTTTTAATTCGTCAAGGCTAGTCTGTATCATTTGATTGGAAATCATGTCCACTCCCGTCCGTCCGCTCTGGGGACTTTTTTAATTTGAAAACGAGACCGCCGCATCGCGGCAGTCTCGCATCAATCAATCCTCTATTCTGTGCATTCCACACATTGCCGAAATTAGTTGGTGATGATCTGCTCGGTCTCTTTGTCGAACACATGGATCTTCTCCACGTCCAGAGCGAACTTCACAAGATCGCCGGGTCTCGCATTGGTACGTGAATCCACTCTTGCGGTCATCGGGAACTCATCCAGATCGAAGTACAGATATACCTCTGCGCCGAGCAGCTCATATACTTTGATGGTGGACTCGAACACGCTGGAAGGAGCTGCCTCAACAAACATTGCGGAATCATGTACATCCTCGGGACGGATACCGAATGTAACGGTCTTTCCGTCGTAACCGCCGTCGATCAGCTTCTTGGACTTAGCGGCGGGAAGAGCGATCTGCTTTCCTGCGATCTCCAAGCATGCCACATCGCCGTTTACTCTGACAACGGCATCCAAGAAGTTCATCTGGGGAGATCCCATGAATCCTGCAACGAACAGGTTCTGGGGCTTCTCGTACAGATTCTGAGGCGTGTCAACCTGCTGCACAACGCCGTCCTTCATAACAACGATTCTGGTACCAAGGGTCATAGCCTCGGTCTGGTCATGGGTAACGTAAATGATGGTGGTACCCAATCTCTGATGCAGTTTTGCGATCTCAATACGCATCTGCACACGGAGCTTAGCGTCCAAGTTGGACAGCGGCTCGTCCATCAAGAATACCTTGGGGCTGCGGACAATTGCACGACCCATTGCCACACGCTGTCTCTGACCACCGGACAAAGCCTTGGGCTTACGGTCAAGGAGCGGGGTCAGATCCAGTACCTTAGCCGCCTCTTTTACCATTTTATCGATCTGCTCTTTAGGCACTTTTCTCAGCTTCAAGCCGAATGCCATATTGTCATATACGGACATGTGAGGATACAGAGCGTAGTTCTGGAATACCATCGCAATATCTCTGTCCTTAGGCTCTACATCGTTTACCACTCTGTCACCAATCTTCAACTCGCCGGAGGAGATATCTTCCAGACCTGCGATCATACGAAGCGTGGTGGACTTACCGCAGCCGGAGGGACCTACGAAAATAATGAACTCCTGATCTGCAATTTCAAGGTTGAAATCCTTAACCGCCTCAAAGCCGTTGGGATATACCTTGCACACATTCTTTAAAGATAAACTTGCCATTGGTATAAACTCCTTTCATGTGTAAATTTCGGATTATTTTAATAAAGTATATCGGATTTCCCGCGTTTTTACCATACCAGTTTTATACAAATATTTTAATTCTCATTGTGAGAATTGCTTATGAATTTACATTTTTTCAAACAACCTTGTCAATTTGTACAAAGGAATCCCGCTTTCTTAGTGATTTTGACTAAGCTCTGCGGTTTCCTCCAAATCGTCCCGGAAAATCGTCCCGTCCGCTTCCGCCGCGTCCGCTTCCCCGATCTCCTCATTTTCCCCGCTCTGAGCCAAAATCTGCTCCTCCAGACGCAGGAAGAGTTTATTGTACAGCTTGGCGGATGCAAACGCCGGGAGCGACAGACTGAACACAAACACCACCGGAAGCACCCGCAGCGAAAAATACAGAATCACATAGGGCAGCGCATAGAGTATGATCATCAGGATGGTCTTGGGGAACTGTACCACGCTGAACACAAAAGAATTCCAGATGGTCCGTTTGACCGTATTGGAAAATTTGGCCTGCACCGGAAATACAAACATCAGCGTAAATACGGTCAAAATCCCGAACAGCAAAATCAATGTGCGGACGATGCCGTCGATCTCTATGTCCGTAGTTTTCAAAATGCGGTAATCCGCTCCCAGCACGGCTGCCACCAGCAGAAACAGCAGCCAGATGACGGTAGACTGCCGGAAATTCTCCTTAAACGCTTTGAAAAATCCCCGGGTGATATAGCCTTCCTCATTCCGCACCATCTTCAGCGCCATGTAGTTGAGCGCCGTCAGGGAAGCTCCCGCCGTGACGATGGGAATACAGCAGATCATGGTCAGAATATTCAGCCACATCAAATCCGCCATCCTGCTCAAAAACTGTATCAAAGGCCCGTCAATATCCAAAAACTTCATCCTGCTTCCTCCCTAAAACTCTTTCTCCATAGACGTGACGCGGATTCCTCCCACCTGCTCCTCCGGCCCCAGCGCCCGAAAGCCGATCCGCTGATAGAATCCCACCGCATAGGGCGCCGCTTTCACGGACATGCAATGCTCTCCCAGCTCCGATTTTAAGTATGTATAAAACCGTTCCAGCAGACGCCTGCCGATGCCACGCCTGTGGTACGCCTCATCTACAAACAAAAGTGAGAGATGGTTGCGGTTGCGCACCGAAGCGGCTCCCACCACCCGATCCTTGTCAAGCGCCACCATCATCTGGTATTCCCCTCTCAAAAAAGCGTGAAACAATTTTTCATCCGTTATAAAATCCAAAAAATTCCGAATGCCTTCCTCCGTGTAATCCTCCGCCTCGAACTTCAGAAAAGTACGCCAAATCATCTTCATGACCGGCTCCCACTCTTCCACCCTCGCCCAGCGGATACAGAAAGGAAAATCCGCCTCCCGCTCCCGGGCTGCGGGTCTCCACTCCCCGCTCATGACCGTTCCTCCAAAAGCTTCAGCCGGATCCAGTCATAAATATCCTGCATGACCTGCTCCCCGTCCGCTTCATTCAAAATTTCATGGCGGTCGCCCTCATAGAGCTTGAGCGCAAGATGTTCCATTCCCACATCCTCCAGAGAGTCGTAAGCCCTCTTTACGCCCTCCCCGTAGTCTCCCACCGGATCGTCCGTCCCCGCCGCAAAGAACAAAGGCAGTTCCTTCGGAATCTTCTCCAGATTCTCCGTTTTGCGGACGCGGGCGATCAGTTCAAAGAGCGTCCGAAATCCGTTCACCGTAAACACAAAACCGCAGAGCGGGTCGGCATTGTACCTGTCCACATTCTCCTCGTTCCGGCTCAGCCAGTCACTTGCGGTGCGCGGATTGTCGATACGCTTATTATAGGCGCCGAACGCCATTTTATCCAGCCACCGGCTCACATGCCCGTCTCCGCAGAACAGCCCCTGCAGGGCTGCCGCCGCCTTGGCCGCCGCCACCAGCGCGCCGGACTGCATTCCCGTCCCCATAATGACGGCTCCCTGTATCCCCGACCCGTAACGGCACAGATAATTGCGCAGGATAAAAGAACCCATGCTGTGTCCCAAAATAAAATACGGCACGCCGGGATACAGCGCCTGCGTCGTCTTCTTCAGGCGGTGTACATCCCGCACCAGCACCGTGGCCGGGTCTCGCGGGCAGAAATATCCGTATTTTCCGCCTTCCTCCACGGATTTACCATGTCCCAGATGATCGTCCCCGGTGACCACGAAGCCTCTGTCCGTGAAAAATTCCGCGGTCTTCTCATAGCGCTCTATATATTCCGCCATCCCGTGAATAATCTGCAAAACGGCCACGGGACGGCCTTCCTGCAGGTTCCGCCGTTCCGGCTCGTAACGCACCGCATGGATTTTACTCTTTCCGTCCCGGGAATCAAAATAAAACTCTGTCTTTTTCATTCCTATTCCTCTGCTCTATTTCCTCTGCTCTATCGCATCAAGGTCAGCAGATCTCCGCGCCGGACGGCATCTCCTTCTCCGGCGTCATCAAGGCCAGACCGCCCTCCGCGTCCTCCGCACACAAAAGCATCCCCTCGGACAACACGCCGGCCAGCGTGGCAGGTTTTAGATTGACCAGCACCATCACCTTCTTGCCTACCATCTCTTCCGGGCTGTAATAGGCCTTGATGCCGGACACGATCTGCTTCACCTGACTGCCGATCTTCACTTGGCTGCACAGCAGTTTTTTGGACTTCGGCACCGCCTCGCAGGCGATGATCTCACCCACCTGAAACTGCAGCTTGGCAAAATCATCATAACTGATCTCCGCCTTGGGTTCTATATCAATGACATTGACATCAGTGTCATTCGTCCCCTCCCCGCCAGCCTGCGCGGAAGCCATCTGAGCAGCTGCAATCTCTTCCTCCTTGGCCAGAACCTCCTTCATATCCAGACGGGCGAAGAGAATTTCCGGCGTATCGGTCACGCGGTTGCCGCTCTCATACAGGCCAAACTCCTCCAGCCTGTCGAAATCCCGCAGCTCGGTGTGCAGCTGGGCTGCGATCTTTTCTGCGGTATCGGGCATAAAAGGCTCCAGCAGGGACGCACCGACCACGATTCCCTCCACCAGATGATAAAGTACGGTGGAAAGCCTGTCCGACTTCGCCTCGTCCTTCGCCAGCACCCAAGGCTCCGTCTCGTCAATATATTTGTTGCAGCGCTTGAAAATGCCAAAAATCTCCGTCAACGCATCCGCCACGCGGTGGGTCTCCATCTTCTCCACCACTTTCGCATAGGCTCCTGTGACCGTCTTCTTCAGATCCTCGTCCACCTCGCTGTCTCTGGCAGAGAGCTGCGTCCCCTTGTCGGCCACCACTCCGCCGAAATATTTGTTGCTCATGGAGATCGTCCGGTTCACCAGATTCCCCAGCGTATTGGCCAGATCGGAGTTCGTCCGCTCCGCGATCAGCTCCCATGTGACATTACCGTCATTATCATAAGGCATCTCATGCAGCACATAATAGCGCACCGCATCCACACCGAAAAATTCCACCAGATCATCCGCATAGACCACATTGCCCTTGGATTTGCTCATCTTGCCGCCGCCCATCAACAGCCAGGGATGGCCGAAAATCTGCTTCGGCAGAGGCTCCCCCAGCGCCATGAGGAAAATAGGCCAGTAAATCGTATGGAACCGGATGATATCTTTGCCGATCAGATGGAGGTCTGCGGGCCACAGCTTCTTGTACTGTCCGCTGCTCTCCCCCTCCGCGTCATAACCGATCCCCGTGATATAGTTGGTCAGCGCGTCCAGCCACACATAGACCACATGCTTGTCGTCAAAATCCACGGGAATACCCCATTTGAAGGAAGTGCGGGACACACACAGATCCTGCAGGCCGGGCAGAAGAAAATTGTTCATCATCTCGTTTTTGCGGGACACGGGCTGGATAAACTCCGGATGCTCGTTGATATGCTTGATCAGCCTGTCCGCATACTTGCTCATGCGGAAGAAGTAGGCCTCCTCCTTGGCGGGCTTCACCTCCCTGCCGCAGTCCGGGCATTTGCCGTCCACCAGCTGGGATTCCGTCCAAAAAGACTCACAGGGCGTACAGTACAAGCCCTCGTATGCACCCTTATAGATATCGCCCTGATCGTACAGACGCTTGAAAATCTTCTGCACCTGCCTCTCGTGCGCCTCATCCGTGGTTCGGATAAACTTGTCATAAGACACATTCAAAAGATCACAGAGGCTCCGGATCGTCGCGGCCACCCCGTCCACAAACTCCTTGGGCGTAACTCCAGCCTCCTGCGCCTTCAACTCAATCTTCTGTCCATGCTCGTCCGTGCCGGTCTGGAAAAAGACCTCATAGCCCTCCTTCCGCTTAAAGCGGCAGATACTGTCCGCCAACACCACCTCGTAGTTGTTGCCGATATGCGGCTTGCCCGAAGTGTAGGCGATCGCTGTGGTAAGATAATACTTTCCTCTGTAATCTTTCTCTTTATTTTCCATTTTAACAACCATGCCTTTCCGCAACCTGCGAATTCTTGACAACGAAAAGCGCAGGCTTTTTGTTGTATGCTGCCGCAGGCACAATATTTGCAAGACGAATCCATTCGTCTCCCCATATAATTAGTTTATTTTTGTACATTCGGATTCCGAAAAATATCGTTTCGCAAATGCCTGCTTTCCGGATAAAAAAGGAATTATTAGAATCATAGTACAAAATTCGGTTTACGTCAACTCATAGCGCCCTCTACCGTTTATTTTCCGTGGAGAGTCTGCTATACTCCCCCTTTCGGTCATAAGAGTCCAGCAGGTAGCTGTCGTCCGTCAAAACGCAGTCGATCTCCTCCTCCGCGCCTTTATAACGGCTGCGCCTGCGCAAATCCTCTTTCGCCCCGCGCCGGCCGGAATTCAGGGCGTTTTTCCCCGAGAACCTGCCTGCCAGCCGCTCGCCCAGCCTTCCGCCAAAACGCTTGGCCAGCTGCCCGGCCGTATCCCGGAATTTGATCCTCACTTTCACAAACGGATTCTCCTGCACTTTGCCGGGATCGGAATGCGTCGTGAAATACGGATTGTTGGCCGTCTGCGCCCGGGGATCCTGCACCGCCGAGGAAGCCGCCGCAATGCCCGTGTCGTGATGCGCGCCCGGATCCGGAACCGCCACGGGATCTGTTCCCGCCGCCCGAACCTCGCTGCCGTCCATCGGTCTCTGCGTCCCCAAAACCGCGTCTCCCGCCGTCTCGGATCCCCATAGACGCCCCAGCAGGCGCTTGCCGCCCAACAGGGTGTTCCGCAGCATATCCATCAGAGACAGACTCTGCGCCTGAGGTTCCTGCATCCCCGTGATTCTGGAAGATACAGAAGAAGACGCACGTATCCCGCCCGCCTTCTCCTTGTCTGTCCCATGGTCATGAATGCAGCTCGTCACATGATGCGAACTGCTGTGTCCGTTTAAGCCGGAACTGCCAATCCCGCCAACCTGCATAAAGAACCTCCCAATCTTTAGAACCCTTTTGCTCCGCCATTCTCCCCGATCAGATTCCTTTAGGATTCCGACTCCATTCTGGCCAGAAGCGTCCGCACATTGCCGCACACATCGCCCTGAAAGACTGCAGAACCTGCCACAACCACGTTCGCGCCCGCCGCGACGGCCTCCGCCACATTCCCGGCACAGATCCCGCCGTCCACCTCTATGTCGATCGGAAGTCCCTTGGCGTCCGCCATGGCGCGCAGCTCCCTGATCTTTGCCAGACACCGGGGGATCAGTTTCTGCCCGCCGAATCCCGGCTCCACCGTCATGACAAGCACCAGATCCGCCAGCTCCAGATAAGGCGCTGCCGCCGCCGCGGGCGTATCCGGCTTGATGGTGATACCGGCTTTCTTCCCCTGCGCATGGATGGCGGCGATGGTCTCTTCCACCTGCTCCGACGCCTCAATGTGGAAATTGATCAAATCCGCGCCGCATTCCGCAAACTCCCGGATATAACGCTCCGGACGCTCAATCATCAGATGCACGTCAAAGAACAGCTTGGTCCGCTTCCTAAGTCCCGCTATCACGGGCATCCCATAGGAGATTGACGGCACAAACAGTCCGTCCATCACATCAATATGAAGCCACTTGACATTCTCCTGTTCCACCTGACGAACCGCTTCCCCCAGATTCCAGAAATCCGCAGATAATATAGATGGCGCTAAGATATTCATGACAGCCGCTCCTCTTTCAGCCTATTTCCTGCCAAAACGGCAGGAGAACTCTATTGCAAAAATTCCTTCACGGACCGATAGACGCCCTCCGCATCCAGCCCGTATTTTTTCACCAGTGCAGCCGCAGATCCGGATTCACCGAACACATCCTGCATCCCCAGCTTCTTCACGGGAACCGGATGCTTTGCGCACAGACAGTCGCACACGGCGCTGCCCAGCCCGCCGATGACGGAATGTTCCTCCACCGTGACCACTTTTCCGGTCTTTTTAGCGCTGTCCACAATCAGCTCCTCATCCAGCGGCTTGATGGTACAGATGTTGACCACCTCCGCGCTGATCCCTTCCGCCGCCAGCAATTCCGCCGCACCCAGCGCAGAATCCACACAGATTCCGGTGGCGGCGATCGTCACGTCGCTCCCCCCGCGCACCACGGTTCCCTTTCCGATCTGAAACCGATAGTCCGGCCTGTCGTTGATGACGGGTACCGGAGCGCGCCCGAAACGGATATAGACCGGACCCACATACTCCAGCGCCGCGCGCACTGCAGCTCTCGCTTCCACCTCGTCGGAAGGACACATGACCACCATCCCGGGAATGGTGCGCATCAGCGCGATATCCTCATTGCACTGATGGCTTGCGCCGTCCTCCCCCACGGTAATCCCCGCATGGGTGGCGCCAATTTTGACGTTCAGATGAGGATAGCCGATGGAGTTGCGCACCTGCTCGAAAGCCCGGCCCGCCGCAAACATGGCAAAGGAACTCACAAAGGGAATCAGCCCCGTGAGAGAAAGCCCGGCCGCCACGCCCATCATGTTGGCCTCCGCAATCCCGCAGTCAATATGCCGCTCGGGATATGCCTTGCGGAAAATACTGGTCTTGGTCGCCGCCGCGAGATCCGCGTCCAACACCACAAGCTGGGGAAACTCCTCCGCCAGCTCCTTCAGCGCATTGCCGTAACCCTCTCTGGTCGCAATCTTTTTGATCGTACTGTCTGCCATCACCCCTCAACCTCCTTTGCCAGCTCCCTCTCGATTCTATCCAGATCCGCCATGGCCACCTCGAATTCTTCGTCGTTGGGAGCCTTGCCATGCCAGTCAATGTTGTTTTCCATAAAAGAGACGCCTTTTCCTTTTAAACTGTGCAGCACGATACAGGTGGGCATCCCCTTCATCTCCCTCGCTTCCCGGAATGCGGCGCGCAGCGCGTCAAAATCATGGGCGTCCGTATTGATCACATGGAAATTAAACGCCTCAAACTTTTTGTCGATGGGATAGGGAGAGCAGACCTGATCGATCGGCCCGTCTATCTGCAAATTATTATTATCCACTATCACGCAGAGGTTGTCCAGCTTGCGGAATCCCGCGAACATGGAGGCCTCCCACACTTGTCCCTCCTCGATTTCACCATCCCCTAACAGGGTATACACGCGGAAATCCTTATTCTGCAGCTTTGCGCCCAGAGCCATGCCCGCCGCCGCGGAGATTCCCTGTCCCAGAGAGCCGGAGGCCATATCGACGCCCGGAATATGCAGATTGGGATGCCCTTGGAGATAAGAACCGAGTTTGCGCAGCGTCACCAGATCCTCCACAGGGAAAAACCCTCTGTTGGCAAGCGCCGCATACAGACCGGGAGCCGTGTGGCCCTTGGAGAGTACAAAGCGATCCCTGTCCTCCTTCTGCGGATCTTGGGGATCTATATTCATTTCTTCAAAATAAAGAAACGTAAACACGTCCGCCGCGGAGAGCGATCCGCCGGGATGCCCTGCTTTTGCGCTATGCACCCCCGCAATGATACCCTTGCGGACGTCATTGGCATGTTTTTTCAATTCCAGATTTGTCATGTATTCCTCCGTTTCCGAGCAGTCTGCCGCAGAGCAGCCTCTATCCAAACATTCAGTCCTATCATACCATGAGTTGGGCGGTTCGTCCATGTACAATTTATTTTTTTTGCTTTTTGTCTAAATTATTTTTCACAGCTGATTTGGGGTACCCCGCCGTCATTGCCGCAACGCCATATGTCTGTCATATCTTCTCGTCCGGCCGCATACAGTCAAATGAAACCTATCTCCTGCAAGGTGATTCTATTTTGAAAAAACGACCTTCTCTGTCTCCCCGCCAGCTGCTTCTCTGCGCCGCCATCCTGCTGTCGTTTACCGCGCTGGTCTTATTCCTGTTCGGCCATAAGCGGGATGAAAAACGCTTCTCCCGGCTGACCCACGATCTATTCGTGGAAGAGATGACCTCCAACACATTGAACATGCACTACACCTTGGCCGCACCGGAGGATTTCGGCATCTACGACTACGATCCCATCCTCCCAAGCCACCCTACCGCCGCCGACCGCTCATCCTCCGCGGCTCTGCAAAACACACTGACACAATTGTCAGAAATCCATCCCCAAAACCTTTCGCAGACGGACGCCTACACCTATGAACTGCTGGTGCGCCAGCTGGAAAACAATCAAAAACTCAATGAATTTGCCCTCTACCAGATGCCCCTTTCCCCCTCCTCCGGCATCCAGTCCCAGCTTCCCATTCTGCTGGCGGAATACACCTTCCGGAACCGCCGGGACGTGGAAGACTATCTGGCTCTGCTGGATCAGACCGATACCTGCTTCGACTCCCTGCTCGCCTTCGAGCAGGAGCGGGCGGCCGCCGGACTCTCCATGTCCACCTACTCTCTTCGGCAGGTCAAAAATCAGTGTGACACGATTGTCACAAAAGAAGCGCTGGAAAGCGGTACCCACTTTCTGCAATCCACTTTCAAGGAACGTCTGGAACGTCTGGTAACGGAAAAGTGCATCACTTCCGAGGAGGCCGAAAAATACGCCGCCCAAAACGACCGTCTGCTGCGCACGGTACTGCAGCCCGCCTACGAATCGCTGGCGGACGGCCTGTTCCTCTTGGAAGATTCCGAGGGCGTCTCGCCGCTTCCGGCCGGACTCGCCTCCCTGCCGGAGGGCAGAGCATATTACCAATATCTGCTCATCTCCCAGACCGGCTCCTACCGTCCCGTGGAAGAGATCCAGCGTATGCTCCGGGATACCATGCAGGAAGAATACCGCACCATCTGTACCATGATACAGGAGCATCCCGAATTGAGAAATTTTATCCGGGACGGTTCCTACACCCAGCTTCCCTATGCGGAAGCCGCCGACATGCTTTCGGATCTGCAAAAGCGGATGCAGGAAAACTTCCCGGCGCTGCCGGATAACCCGGAAGCCGGAACCCCGGGCGCTTACCCGGCCGCGCAAGTCAAGACCGTCTCCGAAAACCTGCAGGAATTCTGCGCTCCCGCTTTTTACTTGACCGCCCCGCTGGACGACACCGAAAACAACGTCATCTATATCAATCCCCGGAACACCTCCGCCGGGCTGGAACTTTACACCACACTGGCCCACGAAGGATATCCCGGACATCTTTATCAAACGGTATACAACAACCGGGATGTTTTAGATACCGACGAAAATAAAGTGCGGCAGCTTCTCTGGTACGGCGGTTATCTGGAGGGCTGGGCCATCTATTCGGAGTTTTACGGCTACCGCTGCGCAGCCGATTTGCTGCGGGAACAGGGACGGGCGGAAGATGCGCTGTGCATAGAACTGGAAATGCACAACCGCAGCCTGATTCTGGCTCTTTATTCCACGCTGGATATTATGATCCATTATGAGAACGCCTCACGTGAGGATGTGGCCGCATTCCTTGAGGACTTCGGCATCCATAGCACGACGGCCGCCCATGCCGTCTACAATTACATAGCCGACGAACCCTGTAACTACTTGAAATATTATCTCGGTTATCTGGAACTGCTCGAATTGAAAAAGAAAGCGGAAACCCTTTGGCAGGAAGACTACAGCGATCTGGCTTTCCACACGTTTCTGCTGGACGCCGGGCCTTCTGATTTCACCTCGCTGGCCGGACTTTTGGAGCCGTAACCGGGAAAGCCGGTTTGCACCATCTGCTTATCTGCTTTGCACACCCGCTCCGCAGGATGCTGCAGCGATCCAGTCTACACAGGATTCTACAGCGATCCGGCCTTGCCTGTTGACAAAGCCAAAGATTGGTTCTATGATAGGTAGACGGATCAACAGACAAAAAAACGCACAGATACAGAGGATTTTCCATGGAACAACTACTTTTTAGCTTAAACGCCACCATTCCCGTCTTTCTCGTAATGGTCATCGGCTACCTTGTGAGACGGGCGGGCGTGGTGGATGAACCCTTCGTCAAAACCCTGAACAAATTCAATTACAAGATTACTCTTCCGGTACTGCTGTTCAAAGACATTGCGGAATCGGATTTCTATAGCGTATGGGATACCCGCTATGTACTCTACTGCTTTCTGGCCACGCTCATCAGCATCGCAGCTATCTGGATCGCGGCCGGATTCCTGTACAAAGACAAAGCTCTGCTCGGCGAGTTCATACAGGCCTCCTACCGAAGCAGCGCTGCCGTGTTGGGCATTGCCTTCATCCAAAACATCTACGGCAATTCCGGTATGGCGCCTCTGATGATTATCGGCACCGTACCTCTTTATAATGTGGCCGCCGTGCTGGTTCTCTCCTTCACCGGCCCCGCCGCCCACGGACTGGACAAGGCGTCTCTCAAGAAATCCTTGCGGGACATCCTGACCAATCCCATTATCATCGGCATCGCGCTTGGCATGGCTGTCTCCGCCTGCCGGATCCGTTTCCCCTTGATCGCCACTAAAACCATCAGCAATATCTCCGTGCTGGCCACCCCGCTTGCCCTTCTGGGACTGGGCGCGGGCTTTGAAGGGCGCAAGGCTTTAAAGCAGATTGCGCCTACCGCGGCGGCTTCCTGTCTAAAACTGATCGTCCTGCCCGCGCTGTTTCTGCCGCTGGCCGTCTCCATGGGATTTACCACAGAAAAGCTGGTCGCAATCCTGATTATGCTGGGTTCCCCCACCACCGTGAGCTGCTATATCATGGCCAAAAACATGGGACATGAGGGAACATTGACCTCCAGCGTGGTGGTGGCCACCACTTTCTTAAGCTCCGTCACGCTCACCCTATGGCTGTTCGTGCTGCGAAGCATGGGACTGATCTAAACACACTCCGCTTTTGGTTTTATTTGGGAAGATTCCGCCATAAAATAGAATGAATGGAAGATACCTTGGCAAAGCGAGACTGTCCATGAATGCCTTTATCCACCTCTCCGACATTATCATTCCGCTGATCCTGTTCTTTGTCGTCAGCTACGGCATGGTTTCCAAAGTAAAAGTCTATGAAAGTTTCTTGAACGGCGCAAAAGACGGGCTGAAAATCGTGGTGGATATCGTCCCCACCCTCATCGGACTGTTGGTCGCAGTGGGCGTGCTGCGCGCCTCCGGCATCTTTGAACTGCTGGGCGTCCTTCTGAGTCCTCTCACAGAAAAAGCCGGACTTCCCGCACAGCTGATTCCCCTGCTGGCAGTAAAGCTGTTCTCCTCCTCTGCGGCCACCGGGCTGGTGCTGGATATTTTTAAGACATATGGACCAGACTCCTATGCCGGCTTGGTGACGTCCATTCTCATGAGCTGCACGGAGACCGTGTTTTATACTATGAGCGTATACTTCTTGGCGGCGAAGGTGACTAAGACAAGGTACACGCTGACGGGGGCATTGCTGGCCACGCTGGCGGGAACGGCGGCGAGCGTAGTACTGGCGGGGCGAATGTAGAGGATAGGATATAAATATGGAAAAGGATTACGTCTTTACAAACTTACAAGGTTCTCAAACTACCATGCGGTTACTCAACCTTTTCTCATGGCTTTACACCTTTACAAACTTACAAGGTTCTCAAACGGGATAGACGTATAGCACGGGTATTTGCATGTTTTACACCATTACAAACTTACAAGGTTCTCAAACTCTTTCACAAATTCAATCTGTACCACGTCGGTTTTACACCATTACAAACTTACAAGGTTCTCAAACGTACAGCGGGCATGGAAGTACGGGCGGATCGTTTTACACCATTACAAACTTACAAGGTTCTCAAACCGGGAGTGGATTGTATCAATCGACTACGGCGTTTTACACCATTACAAACTTACAAGGTTCTCAAACGCCTGTTGTAACTATTTTGCTTCCAGCGCTGTTTTACACCATTACAAACTTACAAGGTTCTCAAACTCTTTCACAAATTCAATCTGTACCACGTCGGTTTTACACCATTACAAACTTACAAGGTTCTCAAACGCTGCAGTGGGAGGAGACGACAGGCAGCCGGTTTTACACCATTACAAACTTACAAGGTTCTCAAACGCGAGTTGTCAATAATTAAGCTGGCACAAAGTTTTACACCATTACAAACTTACAAGGTTCTCAAACTACCGATGCATTACTATTAAAGGAAATTGAGTTTTACACCATTACAAACTTACAAGGTTCTCAAACAAATCTACTACCCGGTCAAATAGTTTACTCGTTTTACACCATTACAAACTTACAAGGTTCTCAAACTGACGCTTGACGCAAAAATCAAAATGCCGGGTTTTACACCATTACAAACTTACAAGGTTCTCAAACACGGCGCGATGGTGCAAATTTACATGCTTGGTTTTACACCATTACAAACTTACAAGGTTCTCAAACCGTTACGGATAAAGTGCCGACATTTACGCCGTTTTACACCATTACAAACTTACAAGGTTCTCAAACCAAATGTCCGCGTTGTTGACGTTTAACGGTGTTTTACACCATTACAAACTTACAAGGTTCTCAAACACTCGCGGCATACAGGAAGGATGGACAGCCGTTTTACACCATTACAAACTTACAAGGTTCTCAAACATCTTGCCGGGGGTTATAAATCGTATTTGTGTTTTACACCATTACAAACTTACAAGGTTCTCAAACATAGCGTTGTTTGCGCTTGATTGGCACGCTGTTTTACACCATTACAAACTTACAAGGTTCTCAAACAGGCAACGGCATAAATTTTAAGTTTAACTAGTTTTACACCATTACAAACTTACAAGGTTCTCAAACCAGGACACAAGCCGGGGCGGTTCTTATCAGTTTTACACCATTACAAACTTACAAGGTTCTCAAACGTATCCCCCACAAATAAGGGACGTCCCTTTGTTTTACACCATTACAAACTTACAAGGTTCTCAAACTTATATTTTTCATTTATTACATCTTCCACTGTTTTACACCATTACAAACTTACAAGGTTCTCAAACACCATGTCGTAGTTGCTGACCGGGTCAAACGTTTTACACCATTACAAACTTACAAGGTTCTCAAACCACATCCTGATCACATATGTAACTGGATTCGTTTTACACCATTACAAACTTACAAGGTTCTCAAACCCCAATGCATCGCGGTCATGCAAAAGTGCAGTTTTACACCATTACAAACTTACAAGGTTCTCAAACGAGGTGATTGTGGAATGATAGATGAGAGCAGTTTTACACCATTACAAACTTACAAGGTTCTCAAACAATATCTTCGTCCATCAGCATCTCACCCATGTTTTACACCATTACAAACTTACAAGGTTCTCAAACATCGGCCTCGTCAATCTCAACAGGAGCCAGTTTTACACCATTACAAACTTACAAGGTTCTCAAACCTCAATTTATCATTTAGGTTATCACCGAACCGTTACATATTGGTAATATGCCGTAAGTTTGTATTATAGCTCTATCAAACAATCATCCAAATCAAGAATGTAGTGTTTTTCACACTCCAAACAGTGTGTCTGTGAATCCTCAATCAATATTACCCTTCTTTTATAATAAAAAGCTGTTTGATACAACTCCATCAAGCCTATTTCATCAAAATATGCTTTCAAATTTATAAATACTACCACTTTCATATTACACAGCAGTCCCAGCACCTTGATGTATTCTATAAGATTCTGCAGCAAGCAGTCATCTTCTGTTTCAAGCCTAACACCACATAGTTTATAGATAGAAACGCTATCCAATCCTTCATTAAAAGAAACCGCATACGGAATTTTCATGCTCAGATCATTCAAATATCGAGAAATGCATTGGCAGATATCACCCACTTCCTTACAGTATTCTTCGTCCGATATCTTTTTCATCTCCTGATACAACTTATTTTGTATTCTTTTTTCATTTAGATCAATCAAAAACGGATTCCATACTATAGAAACACTATTTTCAATAGAAATCAGCATATCTTTTTCTGATATCGCCAATTCCCCATCCTCTCCCTCACACTGCCAATGAAAATTTTGCAAAAGTGACGTATATGTACGGGGATTTTCTACAGTAAACACCAAAATCTCATTCTCATGAAATGTCAACGCAATGTTATGCGCTCCCCATACCAATTTCATAATATAATCAACCTCTCATCGCTGTCTAATACCTCGGACTTTGACTCACCTACAATATACTCCATTCTGGAATACTGCTTTTCCGTCACTTTTAACAACTGAACTAAGCCACTCCTTGGTTTATTCTTTTTGACATTTTCAATAATGTAATCAGCCATTGTTGAATTTTGGGCAATTTTACAATATATGGATTCCTGCAACATTAAAAATCCGTTTTTTATTAAAAACTTGCGAAACATAGTGTAATTTCTGCGCTCTGCCGCCGTACCGACAGGCAAATCAAACATCACCATTATTCTCATATACCTATAACTCATTTTGATAAAACCTGATTAATGCGACATCCGCATCCTGAATCGCATCAAACACACTTCTGCAGTAAATTTTTATTGCATTATTGACAACCTCTTTCCTTTCATTAATCCAAACTTCCTGATTTAAGATATCCACCAATTCCATCTTTTCCTCATGCTCAAATGAATGTACATGCATTGTGTATACCTTTCTATCCACAAGCACTCTGAACGGTTCCATTAAATCCGATGCAAGATTAAAAGGATTGAACATATTGTTATGGAAAAGCCCTAATTGTGTTATATATCCGTTTGATGTTATCTCTCTGTTAAAGGCAGATAGCAGAATACTATATCCATAATTGAGCATTGCGTTTGTAACCAATTCCGCACTCCGCGTAAAATCTTTTCCAAACAACGCATTAAAATACACTTTTGCCGCATGACCCTCTCGGTTTGTAGCATCCCCATATTCCATTTCCTGCAAATACCCATGTAGCAATTCCGCTTCATTTTTGTGAAAACAAAGTAGTGTCTCCTCCTGCTTCCGTATCTTGTCCGTAACAATCTCTGTCCAGACTGCGGTTTTACTGTCTTCCCTCCACTCAACCTGCTGCCGAATCTTAGCGCTGGTATCATGTGAACCATAATAGGGAATCAACTCTGAGGACGGATTCCTTTTTTCATCACAGAAAATCACCTTAATCTTCTTTTTATTCAATTCCGCCAAAAGAGCCGCCGTCAAAGACACTGCTGTCGTTTCAACTAACAATATGGCAATTTCACTTAAATGAATTTTGGTTGTAACATCCCTGCGCACTACAAGATACCCCATTTGATAGTCTAATTTTGCGCTGGAGGATATTACAACCGTTCTCCAACTCACACTGTCAACAGGTCTATTTCTCTCCGAAACAAACCTGTCACAGACTGACATACCAGCACCATTTCCTTTGCATCGGTTATTTTCTTGCTTATTTTATAATTTCCTGTGTTTTTACTTCCTCCCAATAACTCTAAATCAGCAGGTTTACCTCCGCAAAAATGCATACATAACTGCATCAAAATATAACATTGTTCTTTAATAGATAAAAGGTTAAATTTTTCTTCATTGTCTAATATGCAATCTTTTAACGCACCAATTAAATTTTTAAGCAGACTTTTATTAAATTTCTGCATAAAGTGTTCATAAATAATTTGATTATTTTCTTTCGTCAGCACAGACTGCCTGTTCTTATCATGCTCCTCATAGTCGTCTTTCTCAACCGCTTTCTCCACTTTTTTCAAATAGTTCATTGATTCCTGAGAAAAACACAGTTGTACCGCATTTTTTAATTCCATACGATTACCTGTTTTACCACCCAAATAATAATACATACCGTTATATCGTATCAGTGATTTTGCCGGAATTAGCTTCCTGCATATCCGCAGATTTTCTATTGTCTCTCCCTTATACTCTTCCCCTATGCTCTTGGCAAAATAGGTTAAAATCTGCTCATCCGTAAGACTTTCGCTTCTTCCCAAATAGATAGGCAGGGGTTCGAGACTCCTAACCTGTTTTCCCTTTACACAATACTCTACTAATGTATAACCAGCCACCGCTACAGCCGTTAAACCTCCATACTTTGTCACGTCCTGAAGACGAGAATCCTGCATTTTCACCGGAATATATCCCATGCCTTCCGCTGTCTTTGCATTCCAGATAGTAACTTTTTGGGTAATACCGCCATGAGCTTCCACACATTGTTTTGTAACCAGCGGCGAATGATCCGCCATAATCTTTCTTACGGTTGCTATCGTGCCTGTCTGCCCCGGTTCACTTGCAATCCATGCCCGTTCTCCATGACGCTCCACATTCCTATCAAATATTTTGTCCATATTATATTGATATTGCGCGTTTCCCGCGTTCTTTCCGGCTTCTTTAATAAAGTTGATAGGACTCCTCGTAAATTTAACAAAGTATACATTTCCTACCACAATATTCAAGTAGGCGTCATGAGCATGATGCAAATCATTGACGCTTCTGACTTTATACAAATCATATTTGTGCCTAAAATCAGAAACATTCCCTGCTTTTGCAAATACAATCTCCGATTTCGGAAATGCCTGTTGCAAAATCTGCGTAATCGCCTTACTTCCCTGTCTGGTTTCCACCAACTGTCTGTTAATAAACTGTGCTTTTTCTTCATCTGTAAAATGCGTTACTCTGGTCAATCGGCGAAACTTCTCCGGTGTAATAAAACCCTTTTCCAACATCATTTTCCATGTGGAATGCATTCTTTTTTGAATATCCGATTCCAGAGGAAATATATCGCTTTTATGCGCATTTTTCTCTTTTTTCACCAACACGAGGTTATTTTCTATGCTGTCGTCTTTCACATAATGTCTTGGATAAATATGGTCGATATCATACAGATTATCTGACATTAAGTCCTGTAATTCTATTCTTTCCCCTGTATACATGCACTTTCCCATCTGCATGTAATATAAATATAATTTCTTGCTGCGGAAAGCACTCTCAGGAAGCTCCTCCGTCTCCTTTCTCCAAACCTTATCCTCGTCTTTTATTGCTTTATACAATACCGATAATTTCTGTTTTCTGGACTCCTTTCTCTCGCCCTTTTTCCCTTCTTCTCTAGCCATCTCCACAAAAATTCTATCGGGAGCATGTCCCAACACTTGCTCCAACTCCTTCAATATACTCATCGTCTGCCATACCATTCTCTTTACAGGCGCAGACAAATACAAATCGTCCAAATCTTCAATTTCCCATTCGCATAACGGCTTTTCGGCTTTTTCGAGCTTCCCGTTTAACACTTCGATATAAGTATATTGATCGCTTAGAAGTTCCATGAGATTATCATTGGTTTCCCACATAGCGCCAATCAGACTCCTGATAACCCCATCCTTTTTAGACACTCCCTCCATCGTCAGGAAACTCCTAGACAATCTTCCCCATCCTGTAAACTTAAATCCCAAAATACGCTTCAATTCCTGTTCGCTTAACCTGTCTGAATCATAGTTCTCACGGATGCGTTCTCTCAAAAACTTCTTATCGTTTCCATAAATCGTTCCCCAGAAAATAATTTTTTCCATCATTTCCTGATTTTCGTCATAAAGCGCACGCTCCCCCAATGCACCGAGGAATCTCCCCAGAGAAGTCAAAGCGCTGTGAAATCCGCCGTCTATTCCGGAAATAGCATTTTTATCGTCTTTACCTATAAGATGGTTAGCGATACAATATTCTTCCAACCGCTTGAGCGAAACCTTTTTCCCGCTTTTAAACAGTTTTACATAAATATCCTGCTTGCTCTCCTCAGTCAATTTCTCGCCGTTTATTCTGACATTGTTTAACTCATTCAGCACCTCAAAACGTTCGTACAATAAAGATTGCTTTGGAAGAGCCGTCTCCCCCGTAAGATAAGTACAATGACGCACCATTCTCTCAATAAACTTTTCCGCAGTGCGTTTCGTGTCGATTTTATCCTCAAAATTCCAAGGATAAATACGTCCTCCCTCTAACCGTTCACACCAGACGTTATACCCTTTCTTGTCTTTGAACGCCTGCCCCAACGGTCCGACATAATATGGGATTTGGAAGCTGAAAATTTGTAGAATCTTCTCTGATACCGTCAGATTCGACTCATCTTTTTCCCGCAAAAAAGGAAGATACTTCTCCGCCTGTTCCAAAATTGCCTTCATCTCCCGCTTATGTACTTGGTTGGGAATTACCCCATTCGTATCTATCAGTTGTTTCGGCAGGAATGTTCCCGCATCTATCTTTCCCAAAATTTCTTGGATATCCGTATCATCCTGTGGATAATTTTTCAAAAAAGCCCGAATCGTTTTATAAAGTTCGTCTTTCCCTCTCCCTTTATTAATACGCCTGACAACACGATCCGAACTGTTTACGCTTCCCACATAAGCGCTGTAATTCCCTTCCTCCATAACGCGAAACATCTTATGGTAAGCCGTCGTATCATATCTTTTTAACACCGATTTAAGCTGTTTTAAATCCTGATGATGATTCTGATAAGATTCCACACGGGCTTGTGACAGATAGGCAAACCCTTTCATAATACTTGACAAAAGTCCTCTGTCATGCAAATCCTTGATGCTCAGAATCAACTCAAACTGCTCATCTCCCAATACATCCTGCGCTGTAGCTATCGCTTCTTCATAATTGGAATCTCTGAATGATAAGGACAACTTTTTATGTTCCTCATCAATCACTTCCTCGTCAAATAAATCAATCAATTTTACATTCAGACCACACATGAGACTCACAATCTGATATGCAGGTTTTTGTTTTTTAGTCACCTGCAATAACTGCGCCACACTCTCCAGAATCTGCGTTCTGCTCTTTCCTTTCTCTCCAAGTCTCCGTTCCAACTCGTCTATCTGCTCGACGTGCGGAAACGCAATCTCCATCTCCTCTAATTTGTCCAGAAGAGTTTGCAATGCGCTTGCAAAATTCCCTTCCTGTCCATCTGAATCCAACGATTCGTTTAGGAAATGGCCTCTGTGTTTAAACATATTCGCCAACGCCAAATAGACAAGTCTCACATCGTGAGGCTCGTCCGACTCAATCAATTCTTTTCTCAGGTGAAAAACCGTCGGATATTCTTTATAAAAATCCTGATCCGTATAATCTTTATCCGCAAAGAGGGCATACGGCTGTTTATTGCTTTCATCTCGCTCCTCTATATGATATTTACTGTCATCCAATCTCAAAAAGAAACCGGGATCTATCTTCTCTATTTCTTGTGCAAATAATTCCCTGAGCAGCCCCATACGCGCCACTTCACGCTGCCTTCTGCGCCGTGCTATGCGATAGACTCTTCTATCCACAGATGTCTTTGCCTCTTCAAACAAACGCACTCCCCATAAGTTTTTCCCTTTTGCACGGAGTAGATGATAATTTCCGTCCGTTACCGCCCAACCGACAGACGATGTACCCATATCCAGCCCCAAATAATATTTCTGATTTTCCTGAATGTTTTTCATATTATTTTTCTCCTTGGTCTTGACTTTTTCGATTCATTATGATATTTTTTATTTACAAACTTATAAGGTGAGTGCAAATAAGGATTTATCCGACATCGTCTGCCCGCATTGTGCGGCTATAAAAAAGGCTGTTAAGTCTTTTTTTATTTTTAAATAACTATTTTTTATCCATACTTTTCTAACATATCCATCAGTCCGGTTTTGATACGTTCTCTTAATCTTTCCGGCTTTATAATTTCTGCTATACTCCCATACTGCAAAGCCCAATAATATACCGCATTCTCATTCACTTTGATTCGGACGGTTATCGTTTCTTCGTTTTCCTCCAGCACATGAAAATTCATTCCGTACCAATCAATAAAATCTCCTATATTCTGCCGTTGAATGCGAATCGTTACCTGTAAAGAATCGCCTGAAAACATATAAATGTGTTCCCGCATATACTCTGCCAGATCAAATCCCTGTGGATATTTTCTAAGGCTCGTAAGCGGCCTGCGCCGCTCACTTAAAACGGTCACTTGGGATATCCTGTCCAGCCTTCGATTCTCCAAATCATCATTGCGCCCCGCATAACAAATTAAATAATATCTGCTTCTATCCGTCACCAAATAGTAGGGATCAACAATACGCTTTCCTCTGTTATATAATGTCCCGTCTTTATCACAGGCACAGATTGTCAATTCGACTTTACAATTCTTTTCGATAGCTTCATCGATAGCATCTATAGTCTCATAAAGTTTCTCGTTCGGCGTATGATTCATATTCTCCAAATAACAAATGTGTTTTATGCGGTATTTCAGGCTATTATATGACATGCTTTTCAATTTTTGAATCAGCCCGTATGCATCTTTCTGCGGAACGTGCTGTCCAAACAATACACCATCAATCAAAAGCCGAAGTTCATTATCTTCAAATTTATTAACTTTGTATATTCCCCTACGCCCGCTAATGTATCCGTCATCCCTCAATTCATTCAGATATCCCGAGAGCGTTTTTCTGGTCACTGTCAAACGATACTCATTCTCCAAATAAAAAAGAATCTGTGCTTGTGAAAGTTTGTGATGCTTATCCGCATATTTCTCTAATATTTCCAATATGTAAATATCTATCAATCCTTTATTCCGCATAGCACAACCTCTTTTGTATGATTATAACAAATGATAGGAGTATTGTTTTACCCATAATAAAATAATAAGTAATTTGTCCGTAATTGCTTTCTCCTAAACTGCTTGAAAATATAACTGGTTAGACGCAATTTTTTAAAATTATTATACTATATAGCCTCCCAAAAGTCACTCAAAACTTAAATTGCTTTTAATCCATGAATAATATTTGATAAAATGTATTAGATCTGTTATACTATTCATAGAAATTCTTTTCGCACTAATTTGTCATTATTGATTCTTTGTAACTGCTCAGAACCGGGCAAACACGCAGTGTTTACAGGGTTGGTTCTGAATAGGTACAATTCTTTCAATAATGTGGATTGAAAAATGGACTAAAATAAATAGGTCTACAGAAAGCAGCTCCCCAATACCTTTCGTGTACTGGGGAGCTGTCTTCTATCAGATCACACATGAAATTAATAACACGAATTTTACCTGCTTCCCTCAGCTTTTTATAATTCGGCTAATTTCTCTGGTACTAAATCCGATTTCAGGAGTGTCAAAACCCAAAATCTATCTAAATAAAATCAGGAGTTCTCCGCTTCAAAAGTTCCTGCTTTCACATAATTTGAAACAAATATTTCCCACTTTATATATTATCCATTACCTGATTCCAAAAATCTTCTCCAAAATATTCTAAAAGAAATAAGGGTACAGAATTTAAAATACATAACAAATGGCCGTTATTAATATAATTTTTCTTTTGAAAAAAATAAAGACTTTCCTGATCCAAATTATGTATAAAATAATTATAGTTACATTGCTCTTTATACTGAGCCAGTATGCTTGCCCTTTTTCGGCTTGCATTACATGCTATCACCCAATGTTCTTTTTCGAGACGATAATAATTGCCAAAATCAGATTGTAAAAAAGGGTTCTGTTTATAATCAAAAATTTCATCCAGCGAAAGATATAATCTTATATAATCCTTTATTTTTATATCAATTTCCTTAATTGCTTCAATCATCGGATATGACACATACAGTTTTCCAAATTCTGTTTCATTATTAAATGTTTTCAGCATTTCACCTAATATATCTCTATTTCTATATTCTTTGGGGATATTATCGTTATGTCCGTCATAGTCAAAGAAAAAAAATCACTAGCCCTTAAATCCTTTAAACGCTCCTTGGCTATCGTACTCATTTCTTTCAACACATCAACTACATTCGTTTCAAATTCATCTTTTTTCAACCTTGACCACAACATATAAATATTGCCGTCAGCAGGACAATTTATTATAGAAACATCAACTCTTGAAGAAAAGAAAATCTTATACATATTACTCAATAAATCTTCTTCCGCTTTTATACCCTCATAAATAAAAATAACCTTTTTCTTATTGTCCATAGAAAGCTCCCGCTCTGTACATTTTCTGAAGATTATGTGCCTCCCTCAAGGACTTATCCGTCAAATCGCAAAATGGTTGAATAGTATTATCGTCCAATATAAAATAGCAGTCCGGCCGCAATAATTCATTAGAAATAATATCTGTATTATGAGAAGTAAAAACAATTTGAATGTTTTCTTCCATCATCAGCTTATGAATAATGGCAATTGATAAATCGGTATGATAAAAAGCATCAAACTCATCAATAAAAATAAATGCAAAGTTCTCCTTTTGCATATACCACAGATATAAAAAAACCAATGCCCTTGTCCCACTTGACATTAAGGGCGCAAACGGTACTTCCCTATCACCTACTTTACAGTAAATGGTTTTCCCTTCTCCCGTATCCTTTTCTAAGAGTCTAAACGGAAGCTTTGCTTCATGCAAAAGATTCTCCAACTTCTCAACGCCGTTCTCTAAATTGCATATATTTTCAAGCATACTGCCACCAGCCGCATTAGCTCCTACGGCTCGCAACTTATCCGTACTACTGAACCAAAGCATCTGATTGACAAACTTCATAAATTTTAAAAACACTTGACATTCTTTATCTTCCCTATCTAATATAGTATTGGCATACGTATATTTAACAAGTGAAATAGAATTATCCCAATGATCCAAATTCAAGGTTTCCGAACCTTTTAAACTAACAATATGTGTATCTTCATCATTAATTATAACTTTTCTGCCATCAATTTTAACATATTCCCTTATAGCTTGTTGCGGATTCTTTTTTTCATAAGCATATTCCAAAAAAGAAGAATCAAACTTAAATTTATATACAAATGCTACCGTATCATCTTGATTATATAAATTAGAATAAAATAAATTTGATGTTTCACGTTCTCTTTTATCTGTCAAATGAATAATAAGATCCATTATTGCAAAACCTAAATTTGTTTTACCGGACGCATTATATCCAATGATAACAGAATCTTTAATTATTTCGTTATGAATTGCTTCCTGATTGAACTCATAATTTTTCTTCGACTCTAGCGAAAAGTGCAATTCATCCCTAAAATTTCTATAATTTCTAACTTTAAATTCTGCCAACATTTATTTTCCTCCACATATATAAATAGCCATTTATATATATCATTATACACATTTTCTTGAAATACGCAATTTGTTCCGTATTTTTTTTACATCATTTCTGTATTTTTAATACTTCAACTATTCCGCCTCCCCCTCACCTTACAATACACCACCGCCGTCACCGTACTCACGCACGTCGCCACAATCGCCGGCGCAATCACCCCCGCCGGATTGACGCTCCCGTACTGCTGCCGATAAGCGATCATATTGACCGGGATCAACTGCAGCGAAGAGATATTCAAAATGAGAAAGTTGCACATCTCGGTGCTGGCGATCCGCTCGCCTCCCTCGGCTCCCCGCTTTGGGGGCTGCATCCGGTCCGCGCCCCCCGCCTCCTCCACATACCCCGGCGTCCCCCGCTGTGCCTCCAGCTTCGACAACTCTTCCATCGCCTTCAATCCCGCGGGTGTACACGCCCATCCAAGCCCCAGAATATTGGCGATGATATTGGTGGCGATATACTCCCTTGCCGGATGGCTCTTCGGAATCCTCGGAAACATAAAATCCAAAAAAGGACCGATCCCATTTGCCATCTTCTGGATCAGTCCCGCCTCTTTTGCAATTTCCATCAGTCCCATCCAGAGCGCCACCACCCCCGCCATAGTGATGCACAGGGAGATCGCCTCCCCTGCGCTCTCAAGCGCCGCGTTGGTCACATTCTCCATATGCCCGGTACACGCTGCGTAAACTACTCCCAACAGAATCATAAACGCCCAGATATAATTCAGCATATTCCTCTCTCGACTCCTCAAAGAGCCTTCATTCTTCCACGCTTATCACAATATATGAGCGCCGCTCCCGCAAAAGACGTCCGCAGAGCCGGTTCTGCCCCGCCTTTTACGCAAATTCCCGCAGGATATCCCGCACATGCTCCAACCCCTTGGCTCTGTATGCGTTGCTGCCCGCAAACAAAAGCGCGTCCTCCACCCGCCCCTCCGCCGCGTTCACCAGCGCCTCGGTGATGCAATAGGGCGTCTCCGCCGGTTTGCAGGTACTTACACAGAGATGGCATTTCCCGTGGGGGATCCGCCCCTGCCTCGTCCGCTCCAGAAAGGCGTTGCGGATTGCCCGTCCGGGCATTCCTACGGGACTCTTGACCAATGTAATGTCTGCCTCCTCCGCGCGGATATAGGCCTGTTTGTAGGCGTCGGGGGCGTCGCACTCATAAGTGGTGACAAAACGGGTGGCCATCTGCACTCCGTCCGCTCCCAACGCTATCATATGTTCCGCATCCTCTCTGGTATAAATGCCGCCCGCCACGGCCACGGGGATTTCCGTCTGCCGCTCCGCCGCGCACTTTTTTACAAAATCTATGATTCTACGGATCTCCTCGTCATAATCCGCTTCGCCCGCAAGATAGCGCTCCAGCTCCTCCGTGGAGAATCCCAGATGCCCTCCCGCTCTCGGACCCTCGATCACCACCAGATCCGGCGTTTTGTCATATTTTTTCAGCCAATACTTAAAAATCACCTGCGCAGACTTTAAGCTCGACACGATGGGGGCGATCTTCGTGCCACTTTCCCCCGTCAGGCCGGGCAGCGTCACGGGAAGCCCTGCCCCCGAGATAATCAGATCCGCCCCCGCGTCCACGGCCGCCCGCACATACTCTTCGTATCCTCTGGTGGCCACCATGATGTTCACACCGATGATGCCGCCCTGCGCGATCTCTCTGGCTTTGCGGATCTCCGAGGCAACGGCCTTTAAATTCGTCGCGATGGGATCCTCGTCAAATCCCTCCTCCCGAAAGCCGATCTGGGCGGTGGAGATGACGCCGACGCCGCCCTCCGCCGCCACCGCTCCCGCCAGTCTGTGGAGGCTGATTCCCACGCCCATGCCGCCCTGTATCACAGGGACGGGCGCTGTCAAATCTCCGATTTTTAACGCTTTTAATTTCATTGTGCCACCGCCTTCTTTATGCTGCAATTTTGATTCCTGAAACACGCTCGTCCGGATGCTGATAACTGCTCTTGCCGGATTTTCTCAAATTCCCCGATTTTATTTTAATTTCAAGTTGTTTGATATTCAAAGTATACCACAGAGAATGAATTTGTCAAGTGTCACAAAACATGTATAACCCGGCTAAAACCGTACACACTATCCCTTGTAAAAAAATATCAGGAGGTAGCACTATGAGCAATATTTCAGAGCTGGATTTACAGAACCTGCGCCATCTCATCGGCGGATTCGACACGACGCACTGTAAGATGCAGGCCTACGCGCAGGAGGCGCAGGATACCGAGATCAAGCAGTTCTTCGAGAAGGGCGCCAAGTCCGCCATGGACAACAAGCAGCAGTTAATGAAATTTTTGAATTAGAAAGGTGGAGACAGAATGCAGGAGAAAATCATGGTAGCGGATACCTTGGCAGGTATCAACGGAGAATTGACCCGCTATGCGGGCATGATCGCCCAGTCCGAGAACAAGGAGCTGAAGAGTACCTTAAAGCAGATGCGCAATGCCTGTGAGCAATCGCAGGAAGAGCTTTATCAGATCGCCAGAGAGAAATCCTATTATGTCCCCGCCGCCAAGGCCACCGATGCGGAGGTTGCGCATGTGAGAGACCTGTTCAGCCAGAGTTCTCTCTAAATTCTGATTTGTGATTTACAATTTATGATTTCGACCGTCCGGACGTTGCGCCGGGCGGTTTTTGATTCCTTTTTATTTCATATGATTTCCTTTTTATGGATTTTTGTATATGATTTTCGTTGATTTCACAGATATTTCACAGATTGCGGTCTCAGATCCGGTAAAATATTGGCACAAATACCACTTGTATCCTATGGGAGAATGTACTAAAATAATTATAATTGCAGAAGACCGTGTACCATGGCCTATATACAGATACATCAATGTGTTACATGGAAACTTAATTTGATGCAACGGTAAAGAGGTGATAACGACATGCAGAATTACAAATGGCTGGCAGCCGCCGGCATCGGACTGTTGGGTGTGAGCGGCATATTGGCAGCCTGTGGTGCGGACAAGAACAAGCCCCTCGAGAATTATGCGGTGCAGGACGACTTGTCCGTCCGAACAGATCAGGGCAATGTGGAACTGACTGCGCTTGCGGATACGGAAGAACAAGCGCAGGAAATCGCGGATTTGTACCAGATAGAGCTTCTGTCTTTTGCGGACGGCGTCGCGCTCTATTCCACGGACCAGAATCCATACGAACTCATTGCGCTTGGTCAGGAAAAAGATTACCCGCCTTTGTCGCTCAATCAAATCAAGCAATTATACTAAAAAGCGCTGATTAAATCAGCGCCTTAGGCGCGGGAACCGCTTTCATCAGCGTTTCCCTAAAGTCGGAAACATTACTATAGTAAAGGAGCAAGAACATGAACCGAAAGAAAACGAAGTTACTGTCAATTCTGTTGGCAGGCGTTCTGGCGTTTCAGTCCGCCGGGATCTCTGCCACAGCCGCTTCGGACAGCGCTGCGGATCTCATACAGATTTCCGGCGGCGATCTTTCCGAGATGAACCTCGCGGATCTCACAGGCGGACTGCCCTCGGATGATGTATCCGAAGAGACGGCGCTTGAACATGTGGACGGAGCCGATGCGGACGTTGATGCACAGGCAGAGGATTCCGTTGTCGGCGTCGGAGATGCAGCGGACGCCGTGGAAGATGCGGACGGCACGACCGACGGAGAGGAACTCGGTACCACAGAGGGGAATACCCCCCCTAGTACAGAAATATCCGTGGAATTGTCCTCGCTGTTCCCGGGTCTTCCCGAGAGCTACACGCTCTCCAAGGAGCAGTTGAGCAACAAGGAGCTGCTCGCACAGCACACGGACGATATTGCGCCTTTCATGGCGGAGGACAACACCCGCTTCTATGCCAAGAGCCAAATCATCTATATGGCGGAGAGTGAAGAGGACGCTCAGACGGCTGCCGAAGCCTTCGGCGGTACCTTGGGCGGTTACGACATGGGCATCGCCCTAATCGTCCTGCCTGAGAACAGAACCGTGGCACAGGCCGTACTGGCTGCCTCCAGCGATTCCATCAACCTGCCCGCCGTATGGCCCAATTACTACAAAGAGCTTTACGCCGACTACACCGACCCCGCGTTAAGCGACAAACAGGTCGGCTATCAGTGGCAGCACGAAGCAGTCGGCAGCCGCTACGCATGGGACGCAGGCTACAAGGGACAGGGCGTCAAAGTCGGCGTCATTGACACCGGCATCCGGAACAGCCATGAGGAGTTCAGCGGCAGAATCGCATCGCATCTTGCTATGCAGGACACAACTGCAGTTGCCTCCACCACCGATACGGCAGGACACGGCACGCATGTATCCGGCATCGTGGCCGCCAACCTCAACGGCAAGGGCGGCGCGGGTATCGCTCCCGAGGCTTCCCTCTATGTGTATGACGTGCTGAACACAGATGGCTCCATCGACTCTTATGCGACGGCTAGAGCCATCCGACACGCCATCGACAGCCGTTTGGACATCATCAATATGAGTTACGGTTCCCCCATGTTCGACGGAACCGAGAATCTCACCATACAGGAAGCGTACACTGCCGGAATCGCTCTCTTTGCAGCGGCCGGTAATGACGCCACCAACAGCAAGAGCTATCCAGCGTCCTATTCCAACGTATGTTCCATCGCTTCGTTACAGCAGGACGGCAAAAAATCCTCTTTCACCAACTTTAACGAAGCCGTAGATCTGGCATTCCCCGGATCCGATATCTACTCTACCGTCTACGACGGCGATTCCGCTTATGGCTACAAGGACGGCACCAGTATGGCCTGCCCCGTGGCTGCAGGCGTGGCAGCGGTCATTCTCTCCGGCGCGGATCAGGTTTCCGAGCTGAAAGGCAAAACCGGAAAAGCCCGCGTGGACGCCCTATATAAAGTGATGCGCAGCAAGGCCAAGAAATCTCCTTCGGCCGGAACGGGTGCGGGAACCACCTATTTGCCCTCCGTATTTAACCTGACGGTTGACAATGCGGCCGCCGTTCCCGCTACGCCGAAATTCAGCCTGAACAGCAAACAGGCCATTGCGGATACCTTTGCGACTCTGAATATCACAAGCGATACCAAGACAGGCGTATCCATTTATTACACTACCGACGGCAAGAAGCCCGCTCTGAAGAACGGCGCTGTGACCACCGGCGAACTCTATACCGGCGCCATCACCATCGGCGGCGCCAAGAAAGTGACCGTAAAGGCTATCGCCGTGAACCTTGCAACCGGCAAGTCCAGCAAACTGGCTTCCGCCACCTATACCTTTGCACCCAATCCCATCGGCGTAGAACTGACCGCCAAGGGAAATGTGACGAAGCTCGCTCCCGGAGGCAGCCTCACGCTCAAGGCTCAAGTATTGCCTTCCTATGCGGTATCCAACAAGGTGGTCTGGTCGGTAAGTCCCGCAGACAAGGGCGTTACCGTGAAGAACGGCAAAGTGTCCGTCGCTAAGGACGCTACGCCCGGCAGTTACTCCGTTCGGGCAACCGCCGTGGACAAAAAGGGCAATGCGTATGCAGCCGCAGCTCCCGGAATCTATGACTTTACAGTCATTTCGTCCGAGGCAAGGGTAAAATCCATTAAATTAAAGAGCAAGACCGCTTCCCTGTATGCAAAGGGAGCTTCCATGAATCTGGCCGACGGCATCACCGTCACCTATGCGGACGGCAGCGCCGGAACGGCAGATGATGTAGTCTGGAGCAGCAGTGATCCCAGCATCGTCTATGTCGTACCGTCCAAAACGACTCAGGAACCTGTCGCTGGAATGATCACCGGCAGGAAAGCCGGCACCGCGACGATCACCGCAACGGCCAACGACGGCACCGGCAAGAGCGCAAGCTGCAAAGTCACCGTGAAACAGACCGCCACCGGCTTAAAGCTGGAGGGCGCTTCCAAACTTGCCGCCGGCAAGAGCATGACGTTAAAGGCTACCATCTCTCCTTCCAATGTGTCCTCCAAGACACTGGAGTGGACGGTGTCAGGCGGCAGCGGCGTCACCGTGAAGAACGGCAAAGTATCCGCCGCCAAGAATGCAAGCGGTACCTGCACCGTCACGGCGACCACGACCGACGCACCAGAGGGAGCGCAGAATCAATCCGCTTCCATCCAGATTACGATCGTAAATGATCCGATTAAGAGCATTACCGTACAAAAGACCTTGAATCTGTTCACTACGGCCGGCAATTCCAACGCGCCTACCTCCGCGCTTCTCAGCGCAACGGTAAATGGCGGGGATCCTTCCGCCGTCACCTATACCAGCAGCGCGCCGGGCATCGCCTCCGTGGATCCCACGACCGGATTGGTTCGGGCGAAATCCAGCGGAAAGGCCAAGATTACCTGTGCGGCTACCGACGGAAGCGGCAAGAAGAGCGTATGTAACGTCACGGTCAGCGTACCCATGTCCCGTCTCACCATAGTACCCGCTGTGGAAAATGACGGCTATGTATCCGTGGGCAGCTCCTTGAAATTAACGACCAAAGCCGGAACCAGCTTCGGCAATCCGCAGAATACCAAAGTGAAGTGGATCGTACCGGATGGCTTGGAAGATTGCTATTCCGTCAGCAGCGCCGGCGTCATCAAACCCAAGGCGTCCATTACCAACCGTCTGGGTGCTAGCGAATCGGGCGGAAAGGTTAAGGTCATCGCACAGGCGATGGACGGAAGCGGTGTGAGTGCAGAGTATACTTTCGTCATACTCCGCAAAATCAAAACATATGAAATTAAATGGATGAACTCCATAGGGTTCGTTCCGACAGTGACATATGATAACGGAATGGTAGATAACACGATTCCTTATACCGCTACTATCTCCGCACCTAAGAATAAGCACATTGCCTTTAGCAAAGGTAATTACAACGAATTCTTCCTGTATATCGACGAAGTGACGACCAATAAGAGCAAGAACTCTCTCTTCTGGTTTGCAAGCGACGGTGTGAAAGTATCCGTAAAGTTAAAACTGCAGACCGGCAACAAGACCGCTTCCAAGACTTACATTGTCATCCACACAAAAGACGGCGGTAACATCATGGCAGAATAAGGAATGCGTTCGGAATCCAAGCGATTCGCAAAGCGACGGATTCACAAAATGGATGAATGAATAGATTCGTGCCAACAATTTAAAAGACCGTCCCGGGCAATGCCTCGGGACGGTCTTTTGTCATTCAAGCGCTCTCACATCTGGCGCCGCACGACCCCATACTCGTCGTCCGCCCGGAAATACGGACACTCCTGCCCGGTTCCCGTCAAGAACCGATACATCTCGTCCTCGTCCAGATTTACCATACAGCTATAACACTCATAGTCCTCGTCATATACATAATTGACACACATGTCACATATACTCATACTCTATTCCTCTTCCTAAATCTTAAGTAATTGTGAAACGTCAATTTTCATAATCACCTATTTTTCTTTTTCCCCGTGCAGATAGGCGTAAATCTCCCGCTTTCCCACGCCCCGGTCTCTGGCCACCTGTTTCATGGCCGCCTTGTTGTCCATACCCTGCCCTTCATAATAGGCCATATGTTCCTCAATGCTTCTATCCTCCCAGGACGCGATTTCCTCCTGTCGTTTCTCGGCAAAGCTCTTCCCCTCCAGCACCAGCACATACTCCCCTCTCGGCTCCTCGTTCCGGTACAAAAGCAGCGCCTCCTGCAAGGTGGTGGGCAGAACCGTCTCAAACTTCTTGGTCAGTTCTCGGCAGATCGTGATTTTCCGCTGTCCCAGCGCTTCGTACAGCTCCTCCAGCGTCCGCACCAGACGATGGGGCGCTTCATAGAGGATGATGGTGCGGCTTTCCGACGCCAGCTCCTCCAGCACATTCCTTTTTTCTTTCTTATCCGACGGGAGAAACCCCTCGAAGCAGAACCGTCTGGCGGACAGCCCGGACAAGGTCAGCGCCGTGATGCAGGCCGCCGCCCCCGGCAGGGAAGTCACCGGTACGCCGTTCTCATGGCACATCCTCACCAGCACCTCCCCGGGATCGGAGATTGCGGGAGTCCCCGCATCGGTAATCAGCGCAATATTCTGCCCGCTTAACAACTGTCCCACGAGCTGCCTTGCCTTCTCCACCTTGTTGTATTCATGATAACTGGTCATGGCGGTATGTATGTCAAAATGGTTCAAAAGCCGGATGCTGTTGCGGGTATCCTCCGCAGCGATCACATCCACGCTCCGCAGCGTCTCCACCACTCTGGGCGTCATATCCTGCAAATTTCCAATGGGTGTGGCGCATAAAAACAAGGTTCCTGCCATGTCAAATCCTCCTTCCATGACCATGTACCGTTCCAATACTCCGTCCTTGATCCGGCACGTCCCGCATGTCCGCATGTCCCGACACGTCCTGCATATCCCGGCATATCTCGCATGTCTCACATGTCCCGTATATCCCGGCATGTCCGTCTCTAGTATCCGTATGTCTCCCGGATCTCCGGCGTGTAAACGCCCTGCCGCTCGAAGATAATGAGCGGTTTCTCCACCGTCATGCGGGGTCTTGCACCCCGCACCGCCTCGATCAGCACCATGTTCGGCTCTTTGTCCACATAGGGGTACACCAACTGCATCCGCTTCGGTTCCAGTTTGTATTGCGACAGGCATGTCATAATTTCCGCCAACCGGAAGGGTCTGTGTACCATGAAAAAATGTCCTCCGGGTCTCAACAGTTTCGCCGTCACGCGGATCACATCTTCCAGCGTACACAAAAGTTCATGGCGGGCGATCGCCTTGGGAGCCTCCGGGTTGGTCAGGCCGTGCCGCCCGATCATATACGGGGGATTGCAGGTGACACAGTCAAAGGAAGCAGACTTCCATAGGCCGTCTGCTTCCTTGATATCTCCCGTCACAATATCGATCACATCGGACAGGCCGTTCAGCGCCACGCTCCTGCGGGCCATATCCGCACTCTCCTCCTGAATCTCCAGACCGTCCAGATGCGCGCAGCGGTACTTGGCGTACATCAAAAGCGGAATGATGCCCGTCCCCGTCCCTAGATCCAAGAGCCTGTCCGCCGGGTCCGCATGTGCGAATCCGGTCAGCAGCACCGCATCCATGCCGAAGCAGAACTTTTCCGGATTTTGGATAATTTGATACCCGTTGCGCTGCAGATCATCAATCCGCTCATTGGGTTTCAGATGAATTTCCCGCGTTTCCATTCTGCTCGGGCTTCCTCCCTGACTTATACTTTCTGTCCCTTCTATAATGGCGCTCCCCCGAATGGTTCTCCTGCGCATTGTTCCGGCGGTTGTTCTCATACCGGCCGCCTTCGCGCCGGTTCCCGTCCGTCCGGCTGCGGTCGCGGTCACGCCTGTATTCGCCCCGCCCGTTCTCCTGCCGTCCGTCTTCCTGCCGATTCCGTCTCTCGCCGAAGGCGTCTCTGTTCCCGCGGTCACGCCTCTGCTCGCTGCGGCCGCCGTCCTGATATCTGTTTTCTTGATATCTGTTTTCCCGCTGTCCGCCCGTTCGGTTTCCCTCTTGGAACCGATTCTCACGCTGTCCGCCCGTCCGGCCGCCTGAGCGATGTTCCGGCTTGTCGTTCTCCCGCTCCTCGGTCTGAATCTCCTCCAGCTCTTCCTTCTCTAGTCGCTCTAACTCCTGCAGCTCCTCGGGCGAGAGTTCCATGCGCTCTTTCTTGGTATGCTTCCGTTTGAAATGAAGCTGTCCCACTTCATACTCTTTGATCTCCTTGGAATCGCCTTCCTCCACCAGCACCTTCACCAGCTGCCGCAAGACATTGACGCTCTGCACCTCGCCTTTGCTGCCGTCCTCCGCCGTCACCGTATCGCCCACGCTGGGAAGCTTGCGGTTCAATTCCTCATAGGTCTCTTCCTCATTTTTCAGACAGCACATCAGACGCCCGCAGACGCCCGAAATCTTGGTGGGATTCAGCGACAGATTCTGCTCCTTGGCCATCTTAATCGAAACCGGGATAAAATCGGACAGATAGCTGTGACAGCACAGCGGTCTGCCGCAGATTCCGATACCGCCGAGAATCTTCGTCTCATCCCGCACACCGATCTGCCGCAGTTCGATGCGGGTCTTAAATACTCCGGCCAGATCCTTTACCAGCTCGCGGAAGTCAATTCGTCCGTCCGCCGTAAAATAAAACAGGACTTTATTGTTGTCAAACGTATATTCCGCGTCGATCAGCTTCATCTCCAGCCCATGTCTACGGATTTTCTCCTGACAAATCTTAAACGCTTCCTTCTCTTTCTGGCGGTTGGCCTGCTCCTGCTCCACATCCCGCTTGTTGGCGATGCGGATCACCGGCTTCAAAGGCTGCACCACCTTCTCCTCCGCCACCTCGCGGATATCCGACACCACCGTCCCGAACTCAATCCCTCTCGCGGTCTCCACGATCACATGGTCGCCGCGCTTTATCTCATATTGAAGCGGGTCAAAAAAATAAATCTTCCCCGCCGTGCGAAATCTAACGCCGATTACTCTCACCATCTATGCACCTCACCTTAATTATTCCGCAGGCCGCCTCTACAGAGCCTGTCCTTTTTCCATGTTCCTTCGTGCTGTTTCGCACTTCTCATGTTTTTTGCGCTTCCATGCTTCTCGCGCTCTTCACACTTCTCATGCTTTTCACGCTTCCATGCTTCTTGCGCTCTTCGCACTTCTCATGCTTTTCACGCTTCCATGCTTCTCACGCTCTTCGCACTTCTCATGCCTTTCACGCTTCCCATGCCTTTCACGCTTCCATGCTTCTCGCGCTCTTCGCACTTCTCATGCTTTTCACGCTTCCATGCTTCTCACGCTCTTCGCACTGTCTCACGCAGCTCTCTGCGTCCGCCGCATAGCAGATGATTGTATTATAGCACACATTTTTTCAAAAAACCACTGTTTGATGCGTTCTGTCTATATTTTCCTTCTGCGCCGCGCCATTCCGCCACCCATATTGACATCATCTCGAAAACAAGCTAAAATACAACTAAATTTGAATTGGGAGAAACGGGCGGAACATGCGGAAAATATGGGACTTAAAGCTATGGAAAAGAAAACCGGTATGTGTGGTCACAGCTCTTTTCTCTTTTTTGATGCTCCTCTGCGTCATACAAATCCTGCGCCCCTGCCGCCAATACCAATTCGAGGGAGGGCAGACCTTTGACACGGGCGCAGCCGCTCCCGACACGGTCGTGTACGGCGACATCTCCCTGACGCCCGGCGTATACCGGGTCGAACTCCAATACGATACGGACGCCGATTTGTCTGCAATCTGTACCGTGGCAGACGGCACGGTCTTTGCGGGCGGCCTGCTCTGCAACGGAGAGCATCTCTACAGCGGACTGAACCGGACCGGATACCATATGTGGCTTTATGAGCCGACCGAAGCGCTGGAGGTGAGAGTCTCCTACGGCGGAACCGGCAGTCTGATAACCGGCGGCCTGCGGATCGTTGAGACGAATCAACTCTGGACCATGCTGCTGACCGCGTTGCTGGCTCTTTTCGCCGCCGTCCTTGCGATGCTGACCTATTCCTATTATGACCAAGCGTATCCCATCGCCAAAGAGAAAAAAAGCGCTTTCTTTCTGGTGTCACTGATTGTTCTGGCGGCCTCTGTCCCCTACCTGTGCGGTTATAATCTGGCCGGAGGAGATCTGACATATCATCTGCAGCGAATTGAGGGCGTGAAGGACGGCCTTTTGACAGGGCAGTTCCCGGTGAGAATCGAACCCAGATGGCTGTATGGACACGGGTATGCCGACGCCATCTTCTATTGCAATACCTTCCTATATTTTCCCGCCCTGCTCCGTCTGCTGGGCTTTCCCGTCACGGCCGCTTATAATGCTTACGGGATTGCGGTCAATCTGGCCACGGCGTGGATCGCCTATGTGTGTTTCTACAAAATCTTTGGACGGCGTTCTGTCAGCGTCCTTTGCAGCGCCTTATACACCCTTTCCATCGTCAGAATCTACCGGATGTTCATCACCTGCGCCGTGGGCGAGGGTACCGCGCTCACGTTTCTGCCCTTGATTCTGTACGGTCTCTACCGCATTTTTACCGAGGACATCAAAGCCGACGCCTACAAGACGGCTTGGGTTCCCCTGATGCTTGGCGTCAGCGGCGTATTGCAGTCCCATGTGCTGACCTGCGAGATCACGGCGGGTGTCATTCTGCTGTTCTGCCTTCTGCAGATCCGAAAAGTATTCCGCCGCGCCACCTTCCTTCAGCTTCTGAAAAGCGCGCTGGCCTCCCTGTTCGTCAGTCTCTGGTTCCTGACGCCCTTTGTAGACTATTATCTGACGCAGGATCTGCACATCCGGAACGTCTCGGGACGCACCATTCAGGACAGAGGCCTCTACCTTGCCCATCTGACGCTTCACTTCTGGACCTCCGGCGCTAACATGCCCATGGCAGACAGCGGCATGAAAGACTCCCATCCGGCCGGTGTGGGCATGATCCTAGTCGCCGGATTGGCCGTCTTCGTCATTTTATGGTTTTTAGGCGCATTGCGCACAACCAAGCCAAACCTTGCCCGCTTTGCCAAAATTTCCGCGGCGGCGGGGATGCTTCTGTTATTTATGAGTACACGCTCTTTCCCTTGGGACAGGCTGCAGGCAATGCATCCCGTGGCGGCCGCGCTGGTGAGCAGTCTTCAGATTCCCAACCGGACGCTGGGATGGGCAAGCGTCTGTCTGGTCTTTGCATTCGGTTTCTGCCTGTGCCATTTCGGGGCGCATCGGCAGACTGTGGCTGCGGTCATGGCAGCCGCCGCCCTCATGGGCATCACCACCTCCGGCATGTATCTGATCGACTCCGCCAACGCCGGACAAAACTATCTGGAGCTTTACAACGAAGAGGGCATGGGGTTCGGCTATATCTCAGGTGCGGAATATCTCATTGAGGGAACCGACGAAAGCAGATTGACTTTCTCCGGCCCTGCTGCAGACGGTGGAACGGAAATCCTCTCCTACGAGGGAGGCGCTCTGCAGGCGCAGCTCGAATGTGTCAACTACACCCGGGACAACAGCTATGTGGATCTGCCTTTCCTGCTCTATAAGGGCTACCGGGCTTTCGATACGGAGACGGGGCAGGCGCTTCCCGTTTGCGCCGGGGACAATCAGTCGGTGCGCGTCGTTCTGCCGCCCTATTATTCCGGTGCGCTGGATGTGCGCTTTGTCAGCCCGGTTTACTGGCGGATCAGCGAAGGCATCAGTCTGGCGGCTCTGTTGATCCTGCTCCTGTTGTGGTATCGATACCGCTCCGGGCAAAGAAACGCGCCCAAGACGGCCGCCGCTTGGGATGACACAGCCCGGAACGATGCTTTTTCCTCTGTCGGTTCCGGAATCCGCGGCGGACGGACGAGCGGAAGCAGGCAGGTTCTCCTCTGGGGACTGCTTGCAGGAATATTTGTAGCTTATTTTCCCTATCTGACGAATTATCTGTCTCTGGGAACGGATACGCCCGCCTATTTGAACCGCATCGCCTTTTGGGCGGATGCTCTCGGTTCGCGGGCTTCCTTGGGCGCTTTCCGTCCGGACGATCTGCTCCTATGGCTTCCCGCCCTGTCGCGGATGATCGGTTTCCCGCTCATGGACGCCTATAAACAATTTGTCTTCCTGACGATTGCCCTCACGGCGGTCTGCTCCTGCCACGCTCTCCGAACCTGTGTGAAGCAGGACTATGCCGCGCTGTCCGGCAGCCTGTTCTGTCTGCTGTCGCCCTATAGCATATCCTGTCTCTACAAAAGAGGAGCCGTGGCGGAATATCTGGCTATGGCGTGCCTGTTCCTGATTGTCTGCGGAATCTCTCTCCTGTGTGTGACGGACGGCGTCAAACGCCGAATCCGCGGTTTTTTGTATGTGCTGGGCGGTGCGGCCGTTCTGCTGCCCTGCCTCTGGAATCTGGGATGCATCACCGTAGTCTTTGCCCCGCTCTGCTGTGTTCTCCTCTCCTTCGAGGCAGCTTATCTTGTCCGGCGGCTCATGGAGAACCCCTCGCCGCTTCGCCAAACGGTCATGGGCGTTTTGGCCGCTCTGTTCCTTCTGCTTGCGGTCTATCAGGTCAACCGCATCGCCTTGGAATCCGACCCGGCGTGGATTTATGCGGAATCGGCAATAGAACTGCGTGCAGAAAGGAAGGTGGACGCATGAAAAGCGCAGAATATTTTATTTTGTTTCTGATTCAGGCAGGCACTCTGTTGTCCTCGCTGCTGTTGTTCCGGAGCCTTTTCCCTCTCCGAAGCTCTTTTGCGAAAAGTCCCGCCGACAAGGAAGCTCTCTTATCGGTCTTCTTCGGCGTCCTGCTCTATATGACCTGCCCTTACCGGCTCTATCTCTCACAAACCGTCTCCCAGAATCCGTCCCGTCTGGGGGAGCTGGCCGCCATGGCGCTCCTGCCCCTGTATCTGTGGGCTGTCCTAAATGTCCGCCTCCGAAGCCGGACGCTCTCGTGCATAGCGATAGCCGCCCTCGCTCTGGCGGGGATGGGATATGCGGACGTGGTATACTTTCTCACCGCGGCGGGCGTCACATGCCTTGCGGGCGTACTGCTCCGCAAGCCGCGCCTTCTCCTTCCCGCTGCCGCCGGAACCCTTTTCTTCCTGCCCGGACTGTACCCACTCGCCCGGTATTTGTTCCTGAACGATCTCTCTTTTTATCATGTTCCGCCGCAGTCCATTATGCCGGAGGGCTACCGGCTGGGAGAACTGTTTCATTCCTATTTCTTCCGAAACGGCCATCCGGGTCTGGGCGTCGGTCTTTTGATCTGCCTTGCCGCCGGATTGTGGATCCGCTTTGTGGATCCCACGAGTCATCCGGATTCTCCGAATCATTTCAGCCGTTCAGACCGTCCGGAACGTTTCACCCCCAAGGACGCCGCCGGAATCTGTTCTTTTTTCACAGCGTTGTCCTTATTCCTGCTGGTTCTGTCTCTGCGCCTTTTCCCATGGGATCTGGTACAGAGGCTGGGCGCATGGGCCTTGAGGCTGGTATCCCTGATCGAAACCCCCGCGGTCTTCGCGGGCATGGCTTCGCTATGCCTCTGCGTCCCCGCCGCCTTTGCCGTCAAACAAATAAGCAGACAAGAAAACCGGACGATCGCTTATGCCATACCTGCTCTGGCCGCTCTGTCCTGTATTCTCGTCTGCCTGCTCTCATGCCGCCCGCTCTCCTAATCGGTCAGCCGTTCTCCTGAATGGTCAAAAACAGCAATTCCATCACCAAGTCAAAGTTCACATTGGCGTCCAGCCTGCGCTTTGCCGTGTCCAACGCTTTGATAATCGTCTCAATCCCCTCATAACTGCTGCGCTGGGCGCATTTGCGCAAAGCCCCCAGCTCCTCGCGGAACACCAGATGATTGGCGTCCTTGGTGGCCTTAAACAGCAGCACATCCCGATACCAGATCGCCATAATGTCAAAGCAATCGTTGATCTCCAGCTTGTATTCGCCGATCTTCTTGATGGCGGCCACAATTTCATGAAGCTCCATGTCCTCAATATATTTCAGCAAAGACAGCACTTCGTTCTTGATATTTTCAAAATCCTCGCTGGAAGCCAGCGCCTTGGCCTTTCCGATATTGCCGCGGGCGAACGCCACGCACACATCCGCCTTGTAATCCGGCACCTGCAGCTCCTCCATCAGAAATCTGCGCACTTTTTCGTCCGCCACCGGCTTCATGTTCAATACCACGCAGCGGCTCAGAATCGTGGGCAGAAGCGCATTGCTGTTGGCGGTCATAAGAATGATCACCGCATACTCCGGCGGTTCCTCCAAAGTCTTCAGGAGCGCGTTCTGCGCCTGCGGGGACATCTTCTCAGCCTCGTTCACCAGATAGATCTTGTACGGACTGCTATAGGGCTTCACCGCCACGTCGCCGTTAATCTGTGTGCGGATGTCGTCCACGCTGATGGTATTGGGTTTCTCATGCATCACGCGGATAATGTCTGGCTGATTGCCGGAGAGCGCCTGCTTGCAGGAATGGCACTCCTGACAAGGCTCCGTCCCGCCCTGCTCGCACTGAAGCGCCATGGCGAACACTTTGGCGATAAACTCTTTGCCGGAAGACTTTTCACCGTTTATGACATAAGCGTGGGAAATCTTCCGCGCGGACAGCGCGTTCAGCAGATGCTCCTTCATTTGTTCCTGACCGATAATGTCTGTAAACTTCGCCATCCATTTTCCCCCTTTCGCTTCCGTATCCTATCCGCACCCTATCCGTACTCTATGTGAAAATATCCAGAAGTAGCCCTCTGATCTCCCCGATTTTTTCCAAAATCGCCAGATTGTCCTTCTCGTCCTTCATCAATTCCTGCGCCAGCTGATCCAGATTCTCATCCACCAACCGGATAATGCCGTAAACCCTGTGCCTTCCCCGCCTGTCCAGAAAATTTTCTCTGGAAAACGCATGGGAATGCGTCACCACTTCGTTGATGAAACTCTTCACCAGCCCCCGGTAATGCTTCATATCTTTCACATCCCGCTTCTTGGCCAGCCGCTCTCCCTGCATGGTGATCTCCTCCATCAGAGTGTTCAACCTGCTCTGCAGCTCCGCCTCCTCGATATTGCTGGCAAGCATAAACTTAAACGTTCCGTCCGTGGGCGCTGGCTGCTGCGGCTGCTCCACGGGAGCCGGCTGCTGTATCTGATTGACCTTGATTTCCACACGCCCACCTCCTGTCTATATTATATCGGTTTGTTCCTCTCAAAACTGAATCCGCCTGCCTTTATGCCGAACCGTTTTCCTTATTTTCTGCTATGTACACCCCGATCCGCTCCAGACACCGCTTCAAATCATTGTTGTGAAAGCGGATCTCAATCCCCGCCTCCCGTATTTTCTCCTCCGAGAAATCCTCGCCATCCGCCAGAAAACGTCTGCACATCTCTTCATATTGGGGCCGCTCCTGCTCCCGCTCTCTGTCCAACGCCCTCTGCAGCCGCTCCCCGTCATCCAGCTCAATCAAGACCGGAAGCACTTTCTCCGCCCCGAAATGCGCCTGCATATTCCGATAAGCCTCCAAGGTGCCGATCATGATATAATCCTGCGCGCCCTCCGGCACGAACTGTCCATCGTCCACGGTAAAATACCGCCAGACGCCGCAAAAGGTGTGGTACTCTCTCTGTTCAATCACCTTTCCCGACGACGACAGGCGCTGAAACCCGTCCTCGTCCGTAAAGTGGTACTCCACCCCGTCCCGCTCGCCCGCGCGGATGGGACGGGTGGTGTAGGGTACGATGGCGCGCAGCTTTCCCGCTTCCCTCAGCTCTTTAAAAATCGTGTCTTTCCCCGATGAACTTTTCCCCATCAGATAAAAAATTTTCCCCATTAAACTTCCACCACTCTGATCATATTGGTATTGCCCGTGACGCCCATAGGCACTCCGGCGGTAATGACCACGGTATCTCTTTCCCGCACCAGCCCGGCCTTTTTGGCCTCCTCCACCGCATCCGCAAACAGCGCCTCTGCGGTTTCCTCCTTCTTAAGTACCAGCGGCGTCACGCCCCACAGAAGATTGAGCTGCTTGGCCACGCGCTCCGACATGGTACAACCGATGATGGGACAAGCGGGCTTAAAGCGGGACACTGCCTCAGCCGTAAAGCCGGAGAGCGTCACCGTGATCACGGCGGCCGCCTCCAGATCCATGGCCGTATGGCAGGTGGCATGGGCGATTGCCGTGGTGATATTTTTCTTGTTCATATAAGGAGAGGAGGGAACTTTCTCGTATTTGGCCATTCTTGCCATATAATCGATGTCCCGCTCCGCACTCTCCGCAATGCGCGACATTGTCTTGACCGCTTCCACCGGATAGCGCCCCGCCGCGCTCTCCCCGGAGAGCATGATAGCCGTCGTGCCGTCATAGATCGCATTGGCGATATCCGTTGCCTCCGCTCTGGTGGGACGGGGATTTTTGATCATGGACTCCAGCATCTGGGTGGCGGTGATCACATGTTTCCCCTGTATATTCGCCATCTTAATCATCTTCTTTTGCAGTACAGGCACCTCCTCCATGGGAATCTCCACCCCCATATCACCGCGTGCTACCATGATGCCGTCCGACACGCTCAGAATCTCCTCCAGATTCTGGATGCCCTGCATGTTTTCGATCTTAGCGATAATTTTCATATCGCTTCCCTGTTCCTGCAGGAGCTTGCGAACCTCCAGAATGTCCTCCTTACACCTTGCGAAAGAAGCCGCCAGAAACTCATACCCCATCTGCGCGCCAAAGATCATGTCCTCCCTGTCCACGTCGCTGATATAAGGCATGGAAAGAATGGCTCCGGGTACATTCACCCCCTTGTGGTTGGACACGGTACCGCCGTTTACCACGCGGCAGATAATTTCCTGTTCCCCGATCTCCTCCACGCACATCTCGATCAGCCCGTCGTCAATCAGAATCGTTGTTCCGACACCGATGTCATTTTTGAGATTTTTGTACGATATGGACGCCTTTTGAGAAGTCCCGAGAATCTCCTCCGTCGTCAGCGTAAAGGTCTGCCCCGGCACAAGTTCTGCCCGGCCTCCCTCAAAATCCCGCAGTCGGATCTCCGGACCCTTCGTGTCCAGCAGGGTCGCCACATGCGCTCCCAGCTCGGTGCGCACCTTCACAAGACGTTCCAATTTCTCCCGCTGTTCCTCTCTCGTCCCATGGGAGAAATTAAATCTCGCCACGTTCATCCCGGCCCGAATCAGTTCCTTCATGCATTCCTCGCTCTCGCTGGCGGGTCCGATGGTACAGATAATTTTGGTCTTCCTCATGACTGGCTCCTATCTGCCTGTTCTATCAGGCTCTTTTTATCGTTTTCACATAAAACTTCCCGTCCCGCAGGACAACGCCCTGTAGATTCAGGCCGTCCTGCGCGTATATCCGAATCCGTCGGCACAGCTCCCCGGTAAAAATCTCCCCCGGAACCAACAGCGGAATCCCCGGCGGATACAATTTCACAAAATCCGCCGCGGGAAGTCCCTCAGCTTCCGACATCTCTGTCATTTTCCATGGCATATCCCACGCTTCCCAAAGCGCGTATTCCGCAGCCGGGGGCAAAAGCGTTTCGCTCTCCGCCCCCGTCACGTCCTCCGGCCGCGCGGCCAGACGCACGTCCAGCGCATCCAACGCCCGCTCCATCCGGTCATAGGCCTCCTGTGCATCCGACAGCGTAAACATTGCCAGACAATAATCCCCCGCCGCCATCTCGCACTGTAGATGGTCTTCCTCCCGCAGCACATCGTAAATCCACCGACCCGAAACACTGGCTGTACCCGTGGCAATCACCAATTTTCCCACGTCCTGCCTGCCCTGCTCCACATCCCGCCACGGCACAAAGCGCAGCCGCCCGCCAGACGACAAACGCTCGTACATCTCCCGATACCGCCGATAAAACGCCGCAAACAGTTCCTCTCCCCGCTCCTCCACAATGCGCATGGCGTCACAGATACCGGCCATCAATACATAGGATGGACTGCTGCTCTGGTAAATATGCAGAAAACGCTTTAACAGCTCCCTGTCGATCAGCTCCCCGTTCACATGCAGGAGCGCTGTCTGCGTCGGCGCGGGAAGCGTCTTGTGGACACTATGGATGACAAGATCCGCCCCCTGCGTACAGCTCCCCGGCGCAAAGCCTTCCGCAAATCCCAGATGCGCCCCATGCGCCTCATCCACAATCAGGGGGATCCCCCGCTTGTGGACTGTCCGCGCAATGGCCTCCACGTCGGCGATGCGCCCCTCATAGGTCGGCGACACGATCAACACGGCCTCGATTCCGTTCTCCCGCTCCAAGGCCGCTTCCACCTCTCCTGCCGTCACCGCCTCGTCAAAAGAAAAACCGGCCGCTTTCTCCGCCCAAAGATAAGTAATTTTCAGCCGCCGCAAATACGCCGCATGATATGCCGACTGATGACAGCCTCTTGCCATCAGCAGACGTCCCCCTTCCGGCAACGCAGCACTGAGTGCGCTTAAAATCCCTCCGGTACTTCCGTTGATTAAATAAAAAGTTTCCCCCGCACGGTACAGCGTATTGGCAGATTCCTGAAGTTCCCTTAAAATTCCCTCCGGCTCATGCAGGTTGTCAAATCCGTCGATCTCCGTGATGTCCGCCTCAAGAAACGTCTCCGGCATCCCTCCCAGCCGTCTCCTTTTATGTCCGGGCATATGATAAGGGTAATAATCCGACCGTCCATAACTGTAGAGTTGTTCCAACAAATCCGCTTTATCTCCCATTTGACCCGGCTCCATGCCCTCTGTGAATCCGCAGCGTCTCCATCAAGGAACACCATTTGTCCGCCGCACTCACGATCCAAGCCTCCCTGCACACAGGCGGCACCACCGTCAAGGGCCACATATGCTTTTTGATGATATCCTTCTCCCTCGGCGTCAGCCGATACTCCGCAGAGGCATTCTTGAGCGCTATGCCCGGATGGAAAAATCCATGCAGCCTCCAGACGGGGACATGCTCCTTGCTGTGCCAGTCGTAAAGAAAATAGTCGTGAAGCAGGGCGCCCCGGATCAGCGCTCTCCGATTACAGGGAATGTGCAGCTTCTCGCTGATGGCAAGGCTGTACTTCGCCACATTCAAACAATGTCGGTTTACCGACATATCCCCGTGCTGAATATGCTTTTTAGTCGATTGAAAATTCGGAGACTGTAGAATATCGGACGCCGCAGCCTTGATTTTACGGTTCAAATCCCTCTGCCGCTCCAAATGATTCCGCCAGCGCTCCGCCGCCTTCGCAGGACGCGCTTTCCGTCCTCCTGCTCTCTTTTTCATACCATACACCACCTGTTGTCCCACATCGCCCGGCCGCCCGACTGCCCCTCATACAGATTCCCGCGCAAAACGGCCGCTACTTCCTTTTCACCTTAATCGTCGTCATCGTCCGGCGTCTCCGGTTCCGCCTCAGGCAATACGCCGGGGGGATAATAATAACAAATAATCGGAAACCCTTCCGTCATATACTGATAGATCTCCTCCGCTTTATCAAGCGGCAGATTCAGACAGCCGTGGGAACCGTCATGCAAATAGATATCGCCGCCGAACGTATCCCGCCATGTGGCGTCGTGCATCCCCACGTTTCCGTTAAAGGGCATCCAGTACGTCACCGGCGTTACATAATCCCTTCCCCGCAGCACGGCGTTCATGGTCTTGTAAGTCAGCCCGAATACCCCTTCCGGCGTCCGGTTGCCGTTATTCATATCTCCGGACACAAAATCCGTCTCCAAAACGATCTCGCCCTTCTGATACAGATATAGATGTTGATGGGTCATATCGGCTTCCACATAGGTATTGCCGATATCGTTGATCCCTTTCCAAGGACCTTTGCTGGCGTATTCCGGCTCTCTCTCTCCTATTGTTCCCGCCTCGATCAATTCTATTAACGCCAAGACCTCGGCTTCCCTGTCCGTGAGCCAGCCAAAAGCGCCTCCCGGCAAATTCAAATCATATCCGAGCGTCGTGTGGAAAATGCGGTTTTTGCCATATGTATCATGCTCCTCGGCATTTTCCGCCACAAACTCCGCCACCGCCGTCTCGTCCAACGCAAGCCGCCCGTTCCGCAGGACTACCCAATTCTGTATCTGCTCCCTGTCCAACACGACCTCGCTTCCGTTCCAATCATAGACCAGTCGTGTCTCAAGCCATTTTTCGGCCTTCGCAATGCTCTGCTGCAAATCCGGATCCGCAACCGTAACCGCAGGCTCCTCATAACAACCCTGCTCCTCCAGATCTACCTGTTCCTGTCCCTGCCGCATGGCCTCGCCAATGCATTTCTGTACAGCCGCCCTATCCGCCTGTGTACCGTACACCTCCGGCACCAGCACAAAACGCTGTTCCGTCTCCGAATAGCCTTCAATATAAGCGTCCGCGGGCGCGGTCATATTTTCCTCCCGGAAAGCCTCCTGCCCCGCCAAAAACGCCTCCAATTTGCCCTCGTCAAACTCTGCGCCGCCCTCCAGCATATACGCATGATTCCCGCTCATATAGGCAGGCCAGAGCCAGCTTTTCTGCCCTTTCAGCAGATTTCGAATATCCGCTTCCGCAACCGAGAAAATCAGATCCACATCCTGTGCCGTAACCGTAAAAAGCTCCCGTTTTTCCATGGTCGCATTGTCCCGCCCCAGCACCCGCAAAACAGAATCCTGCCGCAGCGTCATCATCGCCGCAGACACCACCGCCGGATCCGCACCGGAAAAGTCCTCTCCGTTGATCGTGGTGGACGGGTAAAAATGACCGCTGAAATAGACGGCCGTAACAATATAAGCACAAGCGCAGAGTGCCAGCAGCAGCCCTAGAAAAACGGCCGATACCCTGCTTTTCCCTCTTAATCTCTTTCGTGGATGCTTCAGTATCTCCTGTGTCTTATCCTGCTGTTCCTCAGAAATTTTTAGTGCGTTGGATCTCATAATACATACCTCTATCTGCCGTGATGTACAGCATCATTCCAAACACCGCTTGGAATGACCTTCCCGGATATCCCTCTCAACCTCCGGCATATCAGACAAAGCGACCTATATTTATGGAAACCTGAAACGGATCCATAAACCAATCTTATCATAGATATTACCATATCATAGATATTACCATATCATAGATATTACCATACCATAGATACTACCGTATCATAGATACTATCGTATCATAGATATTATTATATCATAGATATTATCATAGATATCATTATATCATGGATATCATTATATCATGGATATAAGAAAAAAAATAGCACTAAAAGGCTTAAATTTACCTTTCGTGCTATTCCGCTCCATGCGGCCGGACGTCAATGAAGCACGGGGGATTCGAACCCCCGACAACCTGATTAAAAGTCAGGTGCT
>JAMPGV010000070.1 GCA_023663735.1 Muribaculum sp.
GTCAGCAAATCGGTCAGGCTTCCCCTGTCGGTGGTGGAATTCATCGAAAAGCAGCCCGGCGGGAATTTCTCCCAGAAGCTGCTGGGGATCCTCTCCGACTACCGCTCCGGAGATGCAGAGCGCAGGGAACAGCTGGATCTCTACTATGTCAAGCTCCGGCGCTGCAGGGAAGTCTATAGCCGGCTCTCCGAGGATTACGCAGCGGCGCACCGGATCATGGGCGGCATGATGTGCTACCTGCATTCCCTGTCGGAGCTTTCGGAGCAGCTGCTTCCCGAGATCCGGGCTGATACCGCTCCCGAATCCGCCGCGCAGGCTCCGGAACCCCCCGCCCCTCCGTAACCGTAACCCGCGCGGGCCGGACGGTCAGCAGTCAAGAGGACCGTGGAATACCGCAGGGGATGGCGGCTGCACTTGCCGCCATCTCCGAGGATATGCCGCGAAAGCCTCTTGACAGATGTCCGGACGGCATACACTCCCCTGCAAGGGGAGCTGCTGAATGCAGCTTCCCTCTGCCCCACCGACGAGGTGCGGGGTCTGGGGCAGCGCCCCAGATAAAGGGTCAAGGGACGAGTCCCTTGCAGGGTTTGGGGCAGCGCCCCAAGGTCTTCCCGCCTGCAGCTGCGGATACCCTCCGCCCTGCGGACACAGCCCCGGCCTGCACAGCTTATTCGGCAGAAAGGGGGGATAAGTGGGTGGGGGAAAGGTGCATTTCCTAAGCACCGCACAGACCAGTAACTGTAAACCATTCATACTAACACTTTTGGAGGATATATCACATGATCAACGTATCACAGCTCTTTCCCCTGCTCCTGCAGCTTTTCCTGCGGAATATAGTTCCTGTCTGCATCATGACGGGCGTGCTGGCTTTCATCGCCTATCTGGTGGGCGACGCCCTGAAAGCAGCATATGTCAAACGCGCCTCCCGGGGCATTGCCGTTTCCCGGGATCTGGAGACGGCAGGACGGTGCTGCCATATTGCGGGCATTGCCGTCATGCTGCTTTCCTTTTTGGTACTCTGCCTGTCCGGAGCCTATGAACCGTTTTTTGACTTTCTCCGGAGCCTGTGAAGCATTCCCTGACTTTCTCCGAGGACAGGAAGCCGGACTTCCCGGAATGGCTGGCACAGCGCCATGGCACGACAAGCCGGGAACTGCATGACATGTTCCGGGCAACCGGGTCATGGAACGATTACCAGAAAGCCATGGCATACCTGCGCGAATGCTACCGGCAGGACATGGCATACCGGGAAGCGCTTCTTGCTTCCAATCCTTTTGCGCAGAAGGACGGCACACGGCAGGAAGCTCCGGATGCGTAAAAGCGACAGCAGCCAAAACACACGAAACAATTCAGAAAGAGAGGATTTGAAATATGGAACTGACAAACAAAGCAAAAATTGTGGTACTTTTCGCCAATGCATACGACATGCAGGATGACCGCGGCCGCTCGATGACCGGGTGTTCCGTGCATTATCTGTTCTGGGGCGAGGATGGGGAAGCCCTGATCTCGAAATCGGAATTTAACCCTGCAAAGCCTGTCGGCTACCAGCGCGCCAAGTGTTCCATGGATTATGACCTGCGCGAAAAGCTGGTGGTGGCGCCCGCGCTCTATGAAGGCACCTTTGTCACGGTGACCGGAGGCGACGGCAAGCCCGTCCTAAAACTGAAGGATGTGGCCTTTATCAGCCATTTGGATTTTGTCCCCCGGATCATCCCCGGATTCGTGGTTCCCGGAATGGTGGATCCGGCCATCCAGTATGAAATGGCAGGGCTGTCTCCTAATCCGGAAGCCCTTCCCCCCGCTGCAGCTCCCGCCGGATCCGGAGATCCTTCTCAGACAGCCGCAGGGGAACAGGTGGGCGAGGCCGCGCCGGCAGCCAAAACCGGAAAGGCTGGTAAATAATGGCGGCGCAGGATGTCATGGAGGAAGCCGTGGAAGCTGTGACGGATGAGCCGGAAACGGATGAAAGCTCTTCCAGCCCGGAAGAATCCTTGGAGGAGGAAACGGAAGAATCCGGTGAAGGGGAATCCCGCAGCGGCGCAGAGGACAGCGGGGAAGAATCCCGGCCGGAAGAATCTTCTTCCGGAAGCTCGACAGAATCTCCGGAAGCATCCGCCTCTTCGGAAATCCCGGAGCCTTCCGCTGAAGCGCCGGGATCCGGCAGCACATCCCCCGGCTCCCCGTCCCCTTCCGTCTCCGTGGACTATCCGGAATTTGACATCCTTTCCTCGTCCCTGCTGGAGCTGGAGGGGATGCAGCTTGAAAGCCTGCAGCGGATGGAAGCCCAGAATGAGGCTGTGATCAGCATACTGCTCATCATCCTGGTGGTGGGCCTGTTGCATTACATCTATAGATTTTTGAGGATATTTTTCTGATGGCAGTAGGCCGCTGCCATCCGGAGGAAAGGAGGTTCCTATGCCCGGTATGCTTTATGCTTTGGGCGGTGTATCGGCAGCCGAGACGACGCCTGTACTCGCCGGAGTGGTTACCAGCGCCATGATGAACGGCGTGCTGGATGAAGTCATTGGGCTTCTGCCCGTGACGATCCCGGTGATGATTTCGTTCATCGGCCTGCGGAAGGGCATCAGCTTCATTGGCTCTGTCCTGCATTCTGCATAGTGTTGTAGGTGGCGGCGGGTGGCTTCGGCTGCCCGCCCTTTTTGTATGACAAATTCCGGATGCTTCAGCGTGGTTCCAACAGATCTGTAATACAAGTGGAGGTGTTTATGGACGGTCTGTATCATCTGCTGCGGCTCCTGCGCTCGATGCGCGGCGACGCTCTGACCGCGGCGATCGGCATTCTGGCATTCTGCCTGTATCTGGCGAGTAAAAAACGGAGGTGAGAAAAGTGGATTCATACAAATCAAAGCGCAGCGTCCGTCTGCTGCATAAATGCCTGTCATGGCTCCTGATCCTCGGCACGGTTCTCTCCGTGTGCGCCGGCAGCTCTCTGGCCGTTTCCGCGGAGGAGTCCGGGACTTACGGCTACTATCTGAAATATACGTTATACAGCTACAATTCCAGTACAGGCCGCCGTTTTATCACGAATCTTGATGGTGAGTGTTCGTTCTCTGTGCCGCTGGCTCTTTTCCGCGTGGGTTATGGTGACGCCTGTGATCCTGATTTTAATCCGGTGTCTGTTCCCCAGTATGTACTCTGCTATTACAGTACTAAAAGCGCTTCCAGTGCTGTAAACGCACGGATTCTTTTTTCCGGCAGTTATGAGTGGCTGAAGGACGGGGAGATCATCCAAAACAGCACATCCTATGACATTTGGTCTTCTCCCTTCCCTTCCTTTGACGTGACAACACAGGCGCCTACTGTTATCTGTACTTTTCTGGATACGGATATTCCCGCTTTTGATGACACGGAAAAGCTGCTGAAATATTTTGAAACGGGTGACGATTCCGGCCGTCTGGATCTGTCTTCCCAGCATCCGGACGCAGGAGGCGGGGACAGCGGGGAAGAAGAAGGGGATGCCTGGTATAAAGAGCTGATTGAAAAAATCAAGGGCTGGATGGGCGGCATGTTTGAAGTCCTCGTCCGTCCTCTGGAGCTGCTCGCTGAAGGAATCAATTCCGGAGTGGATCGGATCCTTGACCTGCTTCCGGATAAAGTAGCCGATGCCTTCCGGAGCATCTACGAGGCCCAGAAGGAGCTGGCCGGAAACACTTTCGGCAAGATTGTTGACCTGCACGATTTTCTGGTCGGCAAGGCAGAGGAGTTTCTGGCGTTTTTGAAGGATATTTATGACACTCTGAAATTCATCTCGGTAGTCGCGTTCAGCAACCTCCCGCAGGGAATCAAGGATGCGCTGGAGCCGCTGCTGTCCGGTTATGATACCCTGCTGGATAGAATCTATGGAGCCATCGACCATCTGGGTAGCAAATTTTCTGACTGGCTCCCGACATTCAACGATGTACGGGATACACTGAAAAACAGCCGTTTAAAAGATGCGGTAGATGACCTGAATAAGATTGTTTCGCTTTTCTCCATGGATTTTTCGGAGTTTGCCGGCAAGTTCTGGGAAAAGTATAAGGAATATTCCAATCCGCTGGAATTTGGAAAAGACCTGCTCAAGTCTGGTTTTGAACACACTATTTTTTACACTTTGTTTGTTCCGTCGGATGAATTTCTGGATGAGATCGGAACTGACATTCATGAACGTTTTTCCGGCATTTTTGCAATGATGGATTATGTCAAAAAAGTAATTAACTTTCTAGCGACATGTTCCGGAACCAAAGCACCCAGCTTTACGGTCAATCTGGGGAAATCGGCGTCTTACTATCTGGGGGATTCTACTGTGACGATTGATTTTTCGTGGTATGAACCTTACAAGCCTACCGTGGATCTGTTGTTTTCGGCAATCATATGGGCAGGATTCCTCTGGCGTATGTACAGCCGTATTCCGGAAATTATTGGCGGTATCGGCATGGGGGTTTCCTTACCGTATCGGTTAGAGCATTATGAAGTAGAGAATGAGCGTAAACAAATTTCCCGTACCCGTTCTGATATCCGCTGGAGCGCATGGATAAACAATTATAGCCGACGGGGGAGGTGGTAGATATGATTCTTGAATTTATGTTTAAAACTTTCTATAACTTTTTTGTTAGATTGCTGGATTTGCTGGGAATCTCCTTTGATTTCACTTTTGAAATTCCGGCTCTTGATACGTTTTTAGACGTGCTGTCTTCTGCCGTTTATTTTTTTCCGTGGCGCTATGTTGCTCCGATTTTATTCATTATTATCGGGCTTATGGGATTTCGAATAACTGTAGCACTTCTGCGTTTTGTGCTGCAGTTTGTCCCCTTTATTGGCGGTAATTGATTTTGTATTACAAATTAGGAGGTCCCCATGCTGCATACTGCCCTTACTGTCTTTATCGCAATTGCAAAATTCCTGATGCTGCCTGTGTTTGCCGTGCTGGCCGTCTGTCTGGTGTTTTATCTGGATGTCATGTTCTGGTACTTTGTGCGGTATTTCAAGGGCGACCGGATCCAGTCCGGCAGCGTCTGCAGGATTCCCAAGCGTTCCGCCCTCCTGCGCATCTTTTATGACGCCCCGCGCCAGTATGTCCGGGATCTGTACGACCGCAAGCCGGATTTCTTCCGTCCGCAGGGCCTCGTAATCTTCACCGGTCGTCAGGGCGGCGGCAAGACCATTAGCATGATGCAGTACGCGATGGAGCTTCGCTATGCTTATCCGCGCTGCAAGATCATCAGCAATACTGCTTTTACGCTGCAGGATCAGAAATTAAGGCATTGGAAGCAGCTTGTCAACTATAAAAATGATCATCTGGGTGTTATTGCGATCATTGACGAGCTGCAGAACTGGTTTTCCTCGAACCAGTCCCGGAACTTCCCGCCTGAAATGCTGGGTGTTATAACCCAGAACCGCAAGAACCGCCGCTTGATCCTCGGCACTAGTCAGAATTTTTACCTTCTGGCCAAGGCGATCCGCTCCCAGTGTACGGAAGTCCGCCAGTGCTGGACCTTTGCGGGCGTCCTGACAATCGTCATCAAACGGGAGCCAATTGTTGATAATGACGGTGACGTGAAAGAAATGAAGTATCGCGGCATGTACTTTTTCGTGCATACGCCGGAGTTGCGCGAATCCTATGACACTTGGTCAGTGGTGGAATCCCTTGCCAAAAGCGGATTCCATGACAACCCGCTGGTCAAGGATGACCCGGTTGTGGTTGTCGATTCAGCAGGAGGCGGGAAATAGGCTGGCAGGCATGTCCGCGCAGCCGGCTGCGCGGCTGCCGCCAGCCTATTTCCCTGCCCCGACCACGTCCTGTAATACGTGGTCTCAAAATCCGGCACAATTTATGGAAAAAGTCCCTAAAATACTGGTTAAAACGAGGTTTTTAAAATTTGGTGAAATGGGGGGTCTCACCAAATTTTTGGAGGTGTTTATGGTTGAAAAAAACATGTACCGCTGTTCTCTGCTCAGTGAGCTTGAAAGCGGACAGCTGGAGTATTGGCTGGACTTTAAGAAAAGCAAATTTCTGCATAATATCGACACGTTCTATTACTCCGTGAAATTTAAGAATGATTTTCGGTTTGAGTCAGAGGACGAAAACGTGCAGAAGCTCCGGAAGTTCTTCCGGCTCAAATATGACCGTCTGCAGAAGCATGATGATACTGATGATTTCTATCTCCCGCAGCTCGGGAAGTATCTGGTGTTAAAGCCGGTGACTTTCAGCCGCTTTTACAATGTGTGCCTGAGTTATCCGGAATATTTCGATATCTTTCTGGCTCCGGTAGTTCCGAAGGGATCCGACGGCGGGGAATCCCTTACCTGTGAATGCATCGTGCAGATCCGCAGCTACATGCTCTGGCAGTTCGGCGTCCGGGACTGTTTTGAGAACAGTTATGAATATGTCAAGAAACTGGCGGACTATTTCGGTCTGGAGATCGACTTCGTACAGGAGAACCGCGTGGACTACTGCTGGCATACGAACTACTTAAGTAATCCGGAAGCTTTCTTTGCACCTGATAATTTTTATAAGATGCGTGTTGACCGCTTCAAGAATGCAACTTACGTGACAAATAAAGTAGGCGCAGAAGATTACGAGATTGACTATGTGGCCCTTGGAAAGCGTTCGGATAAGGTTTTTATCCGCATTTACCAGAAAACCCGTGAAGTGATCGAGCAGAATTATAAGCCGTGGTTTTTGCAGATCTGGCAGCTGAACGGACTGATTAACCGTTACGATCAGTATGTTTATGAACGCGCCTATGAGAAAAAATCTTGGCATTACCGTTTCTATGCCCGGCTGGAGTTCTATCTGGAGCATGGAACGGATCCGGATAAGCTCCGGCGCTGCCGTGATATTCTGAATGGTGATCTGGAGATTGAGGAGAATGATCTGATCCGGCTGGCTGACGAACTGACGCCCCGGCTCAATTATGTCATCAATGTGGAATACCAGACCATGCGCCGCCATTCCAAGAGTTATGAGCTGGTACCCTTTAAGGATCACCGGAATAAAGGTGAGACTAAGCGTATTTATGACTATTTGGACAACCGCAGGATCATTACAGACTATCTGACCGATAAGGTATTCCGCTTGGTAACCTATGATCCGGATGTCAAGAAGACCGAGCGTGAAATGTGTGCGTTTTGGCAGGCTTTGCGCCGCACAAAATGCCTTGATATGAAGATGACCAAAGACGAAATAAAATTGATGCGCCATTATAACCGCCGCCTGAATAAGGATTCCATAAAAAAGCGGTTTATTAACGCTGCCGTGACTTACGGTTTGTATTCAAGGGGTGAAAACGCGGATAACCCGATTCAGGATGCTTTCGAGGCCATGATTAAGATGAATGACAATGATTTAAATAATGCCCGGAAATTTAAGACAAAAAAACTCCGGCAACTCAATCGCGAGGAGCTTGCCGAAGTTTTTGAAAGCACCGAGCTGCACCGGTTCCGTATTTTGGACGAAAGCACGGGCGCTCTTTATGATTATGATACATTGACACAGTTCATTTTGCAAGAGGAAAATGAAAATGACAGCAGCCCGGGCTTATGATCTCTTTCTGCAGGATCGCTCCGGCTACTGCTCCGCCAAAACACTGGAAACCTACTCCGGACATATGAAGATTTTCTTCCGGTATCTGGAAAAGACTTACCTGCCAGCGGATCAGCTTTCTTTTGGACAGCTTCCCGGAGACGCTGACATTCTGGCAGATTATATTCGGTATCTGCGTTTTGATTACGGCCATCCGGTTACCAATACGACAATCCGCAGCTATGTGCGTCCTGTGAAAGCATTCCTGCGCTTTTGTTATGAAAAGGATATCTGTAAAGATTATCTGAAGCGTGTGAAGCTTCCGAAGCCGGATGCAGTTCCGCCTGCCCCGCTGCTGGTGGAAGAAGCTGCAGGGCTGGACGCCTGTTTTGATATGACGACAGTCAAAGGATTGCGCAATTACTGCATCGTGCATCTGATGCTGGATTGCGGCCTGCGTTCTCAGGAAGTTTTGCACCTTGAGCTTGCAGACGTGGATCCGGTGCATCATCTGCTGCATATCCGGATCTCCAAGGAATGCAAAAGCCGGATCACCATGATTCCTGACGCGTTGGCGGTGCGGATCATGGATTATATGCAGCGCTGCGGCCGCAGTTCCGGCATTATTTTTTATAGCTTGAAGCAGGAGCAGCCCTTGACCGGGAACAGCATTAAGCAGCTGTTTCAAGATCTGAAGCAGCAGTCCGGCATCCCTCGGCTCCATGCGCATCTACTTCGGCATACTTTTGCGACCGCCTACCTGTGCGGCGGCGGCAATCTGGAGTTCCTCCGGGTACTGATGGGTCATTCCGATTATGCTGTCACCAAAATTTACAGTTCTTTGGCGGCACAGTATAAGATGCTGGACGTCCAGATCTACCAACTGGATCCGATTTTCTTCCGCATACTCGGCTAGACACCTTTTTGACGGGTCAGGGTGTCTGGCCGCAATCCTGCACAAAAAAAGTACCGACCCCCGGGCGCATACGTCCCAAAAATCAGTACCTAGTGCGT
>JAMPGV010000071.1 GCA_023663735.1 Muribaculum sp.
TAGATGTTGTAAAATCCGCCAGAAATTACAAATTTTGCATGGCTTTCCCTGCTTTCCTGTCTATTGACATCCCATCACATTTTCATTATACTATTAAAGTAAGGATCACTTTGGGGATTGGATGCCGACAGGATGAATTCCGTTGCAGGGATTTATTCTGTTGTTGACATATGAAAATAGAAGGCAAGAAGTAAAATAGAAGAATGAGAAGCGAGGCGAGAGCATATGGCAAACAGTGTTTTTCAGTGTGATGTAAACAGAGGTTTCTTGAGAAAAATTGACGGCAATGAGAAGTCATTATATCTCGAGATATCTGATTCCGAGATCACCGGAAAAGGAATTATTTATCTGGAAAGCAGCCAGCGCGAATACAGTGGTGACATCAATTACAAAATCAAAGAGATTACCAAGATGGAGAAATCCATCTACGAGGGACTGGATGCTCTGATTATCTACATCCGGGTAAACTCCCTCTATGGCGCCCAGAAGCTGCAGATTCGTCTGCCCGGCCTCCGCGAATTGCCGAAGGCGCTGGAGATGCTGAATGAGGCCAAAGAACAGCTGGCTCCACCGAAACCGCCCACACCGGCTCCTGCACCCGCACCTGCCGCTCCTGTGGCTCCGGCTCCCGCTCCGGCACCTGCCGCACCCGTGGCTCCGGCTCCCACTCCGATGGCTTCTACACCTGTAGCTCCGGTTGCTCCGGCACCTGCACCCGCCGCTCCTGTGGCTCCGGCTCCCACTCCGATGGCTCCTACACCGGCGGCTCCGGTTGCTCCGGCACCTGCACCCGCCGCTCCTGTGGCGTCCGTCATTTCTATTGAAGAATACAAGAAGAAACTGGAAAAACTGGAGGCAATCTACCAGACCGGTATGATTACCGAGAAAGAATACAAGAGCAGCAAGGCCGAATATGTCAGCGTGCTGAACGGTCTGGATGCTTTCTTTAACAAAGTAAAAGTCAATTTACAGTATCACGAAGTGGGATTTCTGTCGGAAGCGGAATTTGAGGAATTCAAGAAAAGTACCATTACCGAGTGTTCCGACCTGACTTCCGTGTCCAACGACGTGATGCGGCAGAACCTGAAGAAACTGCTGATTCTGTATTTATTTGAGATTCTCACGCAGGAGGAATACGACAGGATCCGCCTCGACATCACCAAATCCGTACAGTACGTTTCCAGCGATACGGAGGAAATGACGTTAGAGAAGATCAGCAAGTGGCCGATTCTGAAGGACTGCGACATCATTTCCGAGGCGCAGTATGAGCAATTTATCAAACTGGTCTCCGACGATACCAAGATCCGCATGAACGAGAGCCTTCCCGTGTTAGAACACAAGCTGCTCCGGCTGACCACGCTCTCCAAGACTTTCCTGTTCACGCCGGAAGAATTTACGGCCAAAAAGCAGGAACTTGTGGATGAAATGACCACTTTGGATTATAGTTCGGAATCCAAGTTAAAGAGCCAGATCGCATGTATCGTTACGTTGAAGAAGTGCGGCTGGATTGACGAGGGAACATTCGCCGCCAAAAAGGCGGAGATCATCCAGACGATTGAGGCCAACGACGACGTCATCGCGAGACTCCAGCTGTTCCGCACGCTCACTACGATCGACTTCCTGACGGAGGATGATTATAAGGCTCATGAGAAGAAAGTGATCGACGACATCTTCCAGCCGTACAGCGATATCAGCGAACTGCAGAAGAAAGCGCAGAACCTCATGAAACTGAAAGATGCGGCAGTGATCTCCGAGGAGGACTTCAACACCTACAAGAAGAAACTGCTCTCGCTTTCATAAACTGTCAGAAGCCTTTAGAATCTATCGATATCACAATCCAGCCAAAACAAAAAGGATGTTCCGGAACACGCCCTCTTCATGACGGGCGCAATCCGGAACATCTTTATTTGGATCATCTTTATTTGGGTCATCTGCCAAAAAGCCGGCCTAACGGTTCCGCCACCGCTCCCAGATCGGCGATGGCCTCATTCAAAGTTCCAAAATCCAACTCCTCTATACCGGACGCCGCCGTCTTGAGCGCCTCCATCCCGGACGCCATCTCTTCCATGGCAGAATCCAGTTCTTCCCGCACTTCGACGATCTGCTCTACTGCAGAATCCACTTCCGCAAACATATGCATCAGCCGGGGTACCAGCAGCAGGGCGGATATCAAGACCACCGCCAGCATACCGGCGGAACAGGCCACCCGGATCTTGGACAGCAGATACAGTTTTTTCACATATTTCTCAACTTCCGGAATCGACTCCGCATATTCCTTCCGCTCTTCCATTCCACATCCTCCTTGCACCGATTGATTAGCTCCAAAAGTTCTCTCCGCCCTGACTGCCGGACGGCCGAATGCGCCTATTTCCGCTTATTTGATCAATTCCGCCACGGTCTGGCTGATCACTTTGCCGTCAGCCTTGTCCCGAAGCTCCGCCATAACCGCCTTCATAATTTTCCCTTTATCTTTGGAAGCCAGCAGATCTCCGAACTTCTCCTGCAGAATCGCCCTCACCTCATCTGCGGACAAAAGCTTGGGTGCGAACTCGCTCATGATCTCATACCGCTTTCGGTACTCCTCCAGAAGCTCCGTCCGCTCTACAGGACAGGTGTCAATCTGTTCCTTTACCGCCTTCAATTCTTTGAGAATCGCCTGATTCGCCATCGCGTCGGGAATGTCCTCACGACATCCTGCGTCGATTCCGGCCTTCTTGACCGCGGACACCAAAGCGGCAATCGCATCCTTCCGGAATTTATCTTTGGCCTTCATTGCGGCAATCATTGCATCCTGTAATTCCCTCATTTTCATGGGTTAAATCCTCCTTTAACTTATTGTTCTAAAACGCAAGTCCCCTGTAACGCGCCACACAGGCCATGATCTCCTGCTTCCTGGGACGCGCCAGAGACGCCGCCACGTCTCCCCGCCCAAAGAGCGCCTCCAAGCCTTTCTCGTCCAGCTGCCGCTCCAATGCGTCAACCGCCTGCGCCAAGGTCTTTCTGCCGTCAAATCCGCCGGTTAAAAGTTCCTTTAACATATATCCCAGTGCTCTGGTCTGCTCCTCGTCCCGAAGCTGTTCCAGCCCACGGAGTACCACCGTGTTTTTCGCCAGCTCCACTTCGTCCTTGCCATAAGTTTTGATCTTTAGGCGTTCCTCTCCCATCAGCTTTCTGTCGGCCTGCGGTTTTCTGTCGGCCTGATATTTCGGAAACGCGCTGCGCGAAGTCTCAAAGACCGCAAATTCCTCCGCCGCTTTCTTTGCAGACTCCGTGATGTCCATCGGCACATATTCTTTCATCTGAATCACCGTATCGGCCACATGAAAATAGGATCCGCTGCTCCCGGCCACAAGAATCGTCGAGATCCCCAGCTCCTCATAAAGACTGTTCACCCGCTCGATAAAGGGCGTGATCGGCTCCTCCCCGGGACTCACCACCCGCTGCATCAATCTATCGCGGATCATGAAGTTCGTCGCTGAAGTGTCCTCGTCGATCAACAACAGTCTGCTGCCGCTTTCCACCGCTTCCATCAGTCCGGCCGCCTGCGAGGTGCTGCCGCTGGCATCCGCCGTGGAGAAATGCACGGTATCCCTGCCGCCCGGCAGGTGATTGATAAAGGGCGAAATGTCCACATTGGTAATGCTTCTGCCGTCTTCCGCCCTAAGCTTCACAGCTCCCTCGTCCGTGATGACTAACTCCCTGCCGTCCCCCGCAATATGGTTGTAGACGCCGTCCTGCACCGCCTGCAGCACTGTGGACTTGCCGTGATAGCCGCCGCCCACCAAAAGCGTGATGCCCTTGCGGATGCCCATACCGCTCACTGCGCCTCTGTGCGGCAGCTGCAGCGTCACCCGCAGAGATTCCGGAGAACAAAACGCCACCGCATCCTTGAGCGGTTTGTCTGACACGCCGCTCTGTCTGGGCAGTACGGAACCGTCGGCGATAAAGGCACACAGTCCCAGCTTGGGCAGCTGCTCCCGCACTGTCTGCTGATCCTCGCACAATTCTATGGCATTTTGCAGCGCCTTTTGGTCGATCCGGGCATAATAGAGCGTCCGCCGCACGCAATCCGGTAGAATGCCGAACAAAATCTTTGCCAGCTCCCCCGCGTTCACAGAGCGCCCGTTGGCCGGGAAACCGATCTCAAATCGTACCGTGATCCCTTTTTCCTCCACGCGGCAGGCCGTGCGTTCCAGCACTTCCTGTCCACAATGGGATACCGCCAAAAGCCCGCTCTTGCCGGAACCTTTCGCCTGAAAACTGCGCGCCCGGATGGCTGTGCCGAACAATCTGGTCAAATGATCCTGCAAGGTGACGCGCTTTGTCTTCTCCCCGTAATATTCCTTCGGAAATCCTGCCTTCGTCATGGGTACCTGCACGGACACCCGCGAGGGCGCCGCAAAGGGATCTCCCTGCACATGGTCAATGCAAAACACATAGTCCCCGAAATCATAGGCTCCCTTCAAATCCTTATAGGCCGGATACCCTCTGTGGTCGATTGCCTTCAACTGTCTGTCCAGTTCACTCGATGTCTTCATCTTTCCTCTCACTCCGCCGCCTTTTCTCTTATTTTCCCGGATACGTCCGCGCTGCGCAGGACAGTCGCACACCGGACTGCCGCGCATGTTCTTATTATACTCCCGAATCTCATGTCTGAAAAGCGGAAATTGACACAAATTCTACCGCTGAAAATTTCATATACTCGTTCCTTATAATAACTGTATTGTTTCAATTGAATCCCAATTATCAAATACCTTTAATGCAAATTTTCTTATCGCCTTATTTTTATGACTTACTAATGACAACACTGGATATGCAAAATCTTGTCCCATTTGCTCATAAGTATAATGTGACACTAAATGCAAAACTGCCTTTACTTTCTTTACATCTGTATAGTAATCTCTTAAAAAACTGCAATAACTGTGTAGCCATATAGGAGTTATCTCTATAATACTCATCAAATTTATCCTCAAAAAAATAATGTACTCCACTTTCAATTGTATCTTCTCTGATTGCAGAAGCGAGAGTGGACTTAAATTCAGGATATCTTGCATTAAGAGCAATTTTAAAATTATTCAAATTATCGCACGTACTTTCTTGACTACTAGATTCATCTATCATATTTTTAGTCGTGACATCATCAATATCCGAACGTATTACAACACGTGCTATTTTATATTCTTTATGATACTTTTTTCGTATTTCCACAGAAAACTCAGAATCATATCTCAATTTTTCCATTGATTATCTTCCTTCCACAATATTGCAAATTTCATTACTTTTTTCATTTGCCCTATCTAAAAAAGATGAAATATCATCCGGGTTCAATCTAGATAATGTATTTTCTGCCAATGTATTCAAATCTTGTGTTAATACAAGCGCACTTACTATAACTGGTTGTCCGTTTTACCCAACAGTGCATTGTTCATTCCATATTTCTATGGACGCACAGGCTGTCGCATCCGGTCTTTGGGCATAGATGAGAAGCTGGTCGTTGAACGGGTATTTATCAAGGTCTGACGCTGTATTCAGGTACTTTTTCCAGCTCTCGCCATTCTTCGCCCCTCCTTGCGGTTTCCTCGTAAAGTGCAGAAATTATGTTGTATTTTCTCATGGTGAACCTTCGTTTCTTATTTTTGCAATTTTAGGATTCGGGTGTCAAAAGGTCACCAACCTTGGATATAAATTTGTACCTTG
>JAMPGV010000072.1:0-1488 GCA_023663735.1 Muribaculum sp.
GAGCTGAATCTGGCGCTCAAGCGGGCGTTTGACATTGTGGCCAGCGGTCTGGGGCTGCTCCTTCTGTCTCCGGTGTTCGCGCTGATCGCACTGGCAATCAAGCTGACGTCGAAGGGTCCGGTCTTCTTTAGACAGGACAGGCTGGGGAAGGATGGAGTGCCTTTTTCCATTCTAAAGTTCCGCACCATGGTAGTAAATGCGGAGCATATCGGGGACGGTCTGCATGTGAGATCCGAGGAAGACCCCCGCATCACCTCCGTGGGAAGATTCCTTCGCAGATACAGTCTGGACGAGCTTCCGCAGCTGGTCAACTGCCTGAACGGAACCATGAGTCTGGTAGGGCCGAGGCCGCCGGTGACATACTATCCCTACGACGGGTATGAGAACTATCCGGAGTGGGCGAAGAAACGCTTTCGGATGCGTCCGGGCATCACGGGACTTGCGCAGGTGAAGGTGAGAAATTCCGTCGCATGGGACGGGCGGATTGTGCTGGACAATAAGTATGTGGATCGGTTCAGTATTTTTCTGGACATCCGGATTCTGTATGCTACGGTGGAACAGGTATTTCGCTCCGAAAATATTTATTGAGAGGAAAGCTTGTCATGACAGGTGAAAAGGTATGGGGATAAACATTCTGATTTTGAGCGCCGGAACGCGCAATAAGGTCGTGCAGTATTTTAAGAGGGCGCTTACGGACGACAACGGCGGGCGTCTCGGCAAGGTCGTCGCCACCGACATGAGCAGGGTAGCTCCGGCAGTGTATGAGGCGGATCGCTTTTATCAGGTGCCGCGGATGACGGAGCCGGGCTATATAGACCAGATCTTTGACATTTGCAAGAAAGAGGAGATCACGGCGGTACTCAGCCTTATCGACCCGGAGCTATCGCTCCTAGCGGAGCATGAGGCGGAGTTTCGGGAGAGGGGTGTGACCGTGATCGGTTCCTCTTATGAGCTGTGCGAGATGAGTCTGGATAAGATGCGGATGTATGAATGGCTGACGGCTCACGGTTATGCGACAGCCGCAAGCTATGCGGATAAGGACGCCTTTTATGCGGACGTGGATGCGGGGAAGCTTTCCTATCCCGTGTTCGTAAAGCCGATACGGGGCAGCGCTTCCATCGCCATAAGCAGAGCCGTAGACCGGGAGACCGTTGATCTGCTCTTTGCCCATGCGGACAATCTGATGGTACAGGAATATCTGAACGGGCAGGAGATCGGCGCGGACGTCTATATCGATCTGGTGAGCGGGGAGATCGTGTCGATCTTCACCAAGAAGAAGCTGGTCATGCGGGCGGGGGAGACCGACAAGGCGGTGTCCTTTCGGGACGAGGCGCTCTTTGACTTGATCCGGAAATTTGTGGGGGAGGCAGGTTACAGGGGACAGATTGACATCGATCTCTTTGAGATCGGCGGAACCTACTATATCTCGGAGGTCAATCCCCGTTTCGGCGGCGGGTATCCGCACGCCTATGAATGCGGATGCGATCA
>JAMPGV010000072.1:1588-3257 GCA_023663735.1 Muribaculum sp.
CGGAAGCTGCAGAAGGATTATGACGCGCTGCCCACGGTGACGGTGATGATCGTGGCGCACAACGAGGAGAAAGTGATCAAGGAAAAGCTTGAGAATGCCATTGACAACGATTATCCCGCGGACAAGATCGACTATCTTGTGACGTCGGATTTCAGCACGGACGCCACGGAGGAGATTGTGGAGCAGTTTATCGCCTCTCATCCCGGCCTGCGGATTCGTCTGCACAGAGCCGCCGAACACAAGGGAAAGACCAATGCCCAGAACGAGGCGCAAAAGCTTGTGCAGAGTGAGATTCTGGTGATGACCGACGCCAACGCCATGTTCGAGCGTAATGCCGTCACGGAGCTTGCGGCATGTTTCACCTCGCCGGACGTCGCCTACGTCGCAGGCAGACTTGCCTACCGCAATACGGACAATGGCACTGCGGAGGCGGAATCCGTCTATTGGGAACTCGACCTGTCCATGCGGGAGACGGAGAGCAGGATCAAGACCATCACCGCGGGCAACGGCGCTATCTATGCGTGCAGGAACGCGCTGTATGTGGATCTTGATCCCATCAAATGTCATGACGCGTATATGCCCCGCTATTACGGGCTGCAAGGTTATAGAGCCGTCTACAATCCGGACGCCGTGGCCTATGAGAAGGCGGGAGAGACGCTGGAGGATGAATTTAAGAGGAAGGTGCGCATGAACCGCTACATCCTGCCCGGTCTGGCAGAGTCCCTCCCCTGTCTCAATATTTTCCGCCACGGATGGTTTTCTTTCTTCTATTTCGGACACAGAGTCTGCAGGCGGCTGCTCTGGATCTCCCATGCGGCAGTCTATCTGTGTTCGCTGGCGCTGGCTGCCAAATCCCGGTTCTTTAAGCTCGTGTGCGCCGGGCAGACCCTGTTTTATCTGGTGGCGGTTCTGGCGCTCAAGACCAAGACACAGAAGAAGCTTCCGAAAATGATGGGGTATTACACCATGACCATCGCCGCCCAATGGATGGGAGCCATCAACTGCATGACGGGGAAATCCAAGGCCACATGGGATCAGGCGGAGAGTACCAGATAAAATAAAAGGATAGGACGGGATTGGACGGCGCATGAACATACTGCACATCAACTGTAATTACATCGGAACCAAGCTGCACCGCAGTATGATCGAGCATCTGAACGATCTCGGAATCGGGAACACGGTCTATGTACCCGTGTGCGGGAAGCCGGACGATGACGCCGCCACGAAGGGCAGCAGGGTCGTCGTCTCGAGCTGTTTTAAGAAGTGGCACCGCATTTTCTTTGACTATAAACAGAGTCGAATCATACGGGATGTGCAAAAGAAGCTGGACTGTTCCCAATATGACTGCATTCATGCCTATACGCTGTTCACGGACGGCAACTGCGCCCGCAGACTTTCCCGCAAATACCACATTCCTTATGTGACTGCCGTGCGGAGTACGGACGTCAATGTCTTTCTCAAAAACGTCTTTTATCTGCGGGGGAGGGCGGTGAAAATCCTGCGGGATGCGTCCGCGGTGTTCTTCCTCTCGGAGACTTATCGGACGCAGGTCTTGGAGCGCTATGTGCCGGAGCGTCTGCGCGGGGAGATCTACGCCAAGAGCCATATTATTCCCAACGGCATCGACGATTTCTGGCTGGAGAACCGCAATTTGGGAAAGCAGCCCGCG
>JAMPGV010000072.1:3357-4589 GCA_023663735.1 Muribaculum sp.
GACCTGTTCGTGATGCCCTCCCGCACGGAGACTTTCGGACTGGTCTATGCAGAGGCGATCAGCCAAGGGCTTCCGGTACTCTACACGAGAGGGCAGGGATTTGACGGGCAGTTTACGGAAGGTGTGGTGGGATACGCGGTGGACGCTGACAATCCCGGAGAGATTGCGGAGCGGATTGCGGACGCCGCAGAGCACCTTGCAGAGCTTAGCGGGAACGGACTGCGGCTCGCGGAGCGGTTTTGCTGGAGAGAGATCTGCGAGCGGTATCGGGATTTGTATGAGGAGATTCAGGCGAGAGAGGACGCGCAGTCCACATAACGGAGGAAAAGACCCATGGCTTCATCGCAACGACCGGCGGATTCGCTCCGCCGCATGGTCAGGAAGACGATCGGAAATTTATTGTATTATCTGCCCAGAAAGACGGCCAGATCTATCTGGTTTGCCGTACAGCACGGCTATCGGATGGATTTTCGCAATCCGAGGACGCTGGATGAGAAATTAAACTGGCTGCTGGTCTATGCGATCGGTGCGGAATCGGCGGTCTATGCGGACAAAATCGGCGTGCGGGAATTTGTGGCGCAGAAAGGTTTGGAGAGTCTTCTTCCCGAGATCTACGGCGTATGGTCTCACACGTCGGAGATTGTGCCGGACGAGCTGCCGGAGCAGTTTGTGTTAAAATGCAATCACGCGTCGGGGGAGCTGTACTATGAGATCGTCCGCGACAAGTCGGCGGTGGACTGGCCGTCCGTGCTAGGGCGATTAGAGAAAATGCTGCACACCAATTACGCCAAAACCCATTGCGAGTACCAGTACGGTTACATCACGCCCTGCGTCTATGCGGAGGAGTTCTTGGACGACGGGCGGGAGGATCGGATGACGGATTACAAAATCTATTGCTTTTACGGAAAGCCGCACTGTATTATGACCTGTACCGATCGCAGCACCTCCATGAAGCGGCTCTTTTTCGATCCGGACTGGAATTATCTGGATTATGAGGAGGGAGCTTCTTCTCGGGACGCTTTGGTGGAGCGGCCGCAAGGTCTTCCGGTCATGCTGGAAGCGGCGGCAGCTCTGTCCGAGTCCTTTCCCTTTGCGCGGGTGGACTTTTATGATGTGGCAGGGAAGGTCTACTTTGGGGAGATCACCCTGACGCCCACCAACTGCAATATCCGGCATCTGAATGCCGAGGGACAGAGGATTCTGGGGGAACTGCTGGATTTGGAATCCGTGAA
>JAMPGV010000073.1 GCA_023663735.1 Muribaculum sp.
TTTGTCCGTATCGGTGTTCTGGTCGGTCTGGCCGCCCGTGTTCCCGCCGGGTGTTTCTTCCGTCGTCCCTTCTCGAAATGCCGCTGTGAGCGCGGTATCCTTCGAGACGCGGAATCGGTATTCCGGTTCTGTGGAAACGCAGCTGCCGTCCTCGTACCAGCCCGCGAATTCATATCCGGCCAGCGCGTAGGCCTCCACTTTGGCAAAAGTGCCGTACTGGCGGATGCCGGAGCCGAGAACCAGCCCTTTTTCCGGATCCTCCGAGACGGCGTCCACGTCATAGTAGGCGTTGAACACTTCCTCTCCGGCCAGCTCTTCCGTGGGGGCAATCCGGTCAGCGCCTAGAAAGAGCGTGTAGTCCGTGTCTGCCGCCGTCCCGTCCGTACTTTCGATATCTGCCGCGCCATAGCTTGGCAAGTAGGCCGTGTATTCCTGCCCGGCCGTGAGCGCAATGTCCTGAAAGAGTACCATATGGTTGGTCTCCCCCGCATAGTAGTCATATTCCTGAACGACATAGTCCATCGCGCCGTCGTCCGTGGCGGTCAGCTTGATGACGTAATCCTGATAGACGGGCAGGTAAACCACCTTCTCGCCCTCGCGGTTCAGGGATACCACCACAAGGCCGTCCGGCTGGGGCGTGTCGTCGATGATGGAAGCCAGAAATCTGCCCTCCCCGTCATAGACCGCCACGTCGATGGGGCAGTTGATCCGGACAATGCGGTACTTGCCGGTGGAATATCCCAGTTTGGCGTCCGTGGTGTAATTCGTGTCCATGGACTGCATCCATGCCAGACACAGTTCCGGCTCGTGGGCCTGCCCGATGCTGTCCATATTGCCCAGAAGCGTGGCCGCGGAATAAGGGTCGTTCTCGACGACATCGCATACCAGATCGCACAGCATGGTAACCGCCCGCCCGCATTCCTCTTTTGTGTAGTCCATCCCGGTTTCGTCAAGGCTGTTTTCCACGCAGTCTGCAATGATCCGGGCGGCCGCCTCATCGCCGGCAGACTGATCCAGCCCGAGATGTTTCGGCAGCGTCTGGGCAATTATAATATAAGGCAGCTGATCATACAGCCGATCTGTCAGGGCGTTGAACAGTTTGCCCTGTTTGGCTGCGCTTGTCCCGAAAAAGACGCCGCAGACGTCCCGCATTCCGGACTGGAATTTCGCCACATAATTGGTCCGGTCCTTTAAATATTCTTTTGACAACAATGTGACAAATTGTTCTAAAAACTTACTCTGCGACGTGTCATCCTTGGTATCTTTTGTGATATGGAAAGTCGTGGTAAGGCCAAACACCGGATTCCATTCAGGGGCTGCGTTCCACTCAAATTTCTTCATGCGGAAATCGTCCACGTCATAGCTTTCATACCCGTCCATTTGCCGGTACTGTTTCAGCATGACGGCGGCCTTCTCTTCATATACTTCTTCGCCATCTGTCTCTGGCGAAGGAATGACTTTATCTTCCCCATAGCGGGTAAAATGCCATTCCTTTGGCGCGACCAGCGGCACCGGGTCGTTCCTGTTAATCACGTTAAAAATATTGCTATATCTGGCGTTTTTCGCATCCGGATCCACGACGCCCGCCGGTGTTTCAAACGTGTAGGCAAAGAGATCTTTCAATTCCAGACGGCAGCCCGCCAGATCGACAGCGCCGCTGTCGATCGCCCCGGCGACCATATTTGCGGTGGCGGCCGCCCGGCTGTATCCCGTGATCCAGATCTTGAGGTCGCCGCTGATTCCCTGTTCTTTGATGTAATTCTGCAGGAAGGCGACCACAATGTCTCTGGCCTGAGAAAATCCCGCATGGTGTCCGTCCTCGCCCATGGTAAAGTTGCTTGCCCACTCCCGCTCGTATCCGCCGCCCCGGACGGCAAGGGCGATCAGGGTGTATTCTTTCCCGTCGAAACGAAGCGGCTTATGCGCCGCGACCACGCCCACGGAATCCTTGGTGGGTTTGCCGATGACGCCCTCCTCGGCAAACTCCGTGTAGTTCTGGTCGAAGCCGATGAATCCCAGCTCGTTCAGCAGCGCTTCGGCATTCTTCATCTTCTTGGGATACTCCACTTCCCCCTCGCTTCCCCACGCGGACAGTTCCAGACACAGGGACATGGTTGCCAAGCGCTGGTTATGCTCATAGGAGGATGTCTTAAAATAGGTGTCGTCATAATAGTAGGCGGCGGTATAATCTTTGTCCTTGCCCGGATAGGAAAAAGTTCCCGTGCATTTTAAAATGTTGTCCGCCACCTGCCCGAACACGAAGGTCAGGTTGGCCGGGTCTTTGACGTCGTAAAAATGGTTCTTGGAGGAGGCCCAGTCACAGGCGCACAGCTTAAAGAATTTCACAAGATCCCGTCCCTGCGGGGGCATGTTTTCCAAGACTTGGAAGAGTCCGATGGAGTACACCGTACATTTTGCTTTCAACTGTTCGGCTGCCTCATAGGCGGAATTGGCGTAGGCGTATAAACGGACTTTGGATCCCCCGACATACCATGAGCTGCCCACGGTGGAGGAATTGTAATGCCCTGCATAGCTGTAGGGGCCTTCGCTCGTCATGCCGGTGGTGAACAAAACCACGTTTTTGACGGCATGGGAGTCTGGCACGGAGTCGATCAATTCTTCCGCGGCAGTCAGGCCGTTATGGACGTTGCGTTCTATCTCCACCGTGTTCAGCGCGTCAATCGCCTTTAACAGGGCGTCCGTGTCGTTTGTAAACTGCGACAGGACTTTCGCCGTATCGCCGCCATAGGAAACGATTGCGGTATAGTTGTCGGCGGCGTCTCCCATGGCTTCCACAAATTTCCGGGACGCTTCCCTGACCTGCAAAAGAGATGTGTCCGCGGTATAAATGGGTGATCCGTTGTAGATAAAATCGATCGCGGACGAGGTGTCCAGCACAAGTACCGTATATCGTTTCGTCTGTGCTTTTTTCACCTGCCTCCGGCGGGAGGCATAGGGCTGTGTTTCGGACGGATCTTCCATATGAACCTCGGAGCCGTTCTGCGGAAGTTCTATTTCTTCCGTGTTTCCGGTTTCTCCAGACGCCGGGTCGTCCCCCGTCCCCAGACCGTCTGCGGCGATTATGGTTCTTTCCGCCGCTGCCGGAAGGTCTGCCGCGGAGGCGTTTGTGCCGGGCAGCAGTCCGGTGCAGAGGCAGAGCGTCAGCAGCAGGCTCAGCATTCTCTGGCGCCGTTTGCTTCGTCCGCCGCGTTTGTCTTGTCCGCCATACTTGTTTCCTTTGGTGTTCATCCTGTGTGTTCCTCCATTCTTTTGCTGTGTTTGGTACATGATACCTTCATTGGCCGGTTTCCAGATCCAGCACATAGACGCGGCTGTCCGAGGATATGCCGTCCTGCAGGTGCAGGGCGGTGTCTTTGCTTAAGCAGAAGGCCGGGCGCGCGCCGATTTTGC
>JAMPGV010000007.1 GCA_023663735.1 Muribaculum sp.
CCTATGTTGGGTATCCTTCTGAGATAAGACAAGGTTCCTGCATCCGTATGGGCGATATGGGTTTTGTCCTGTCCGCCAAAAGCAGCAATCTTGAAGGAGCAAGCTCCCTTCAGGGATCAAGCTCCCTAAAGGGAGCTTGGGGGTTTGTAAGATATTTTCTCACAGCAGATTTCCAGAGGGACAGACTGTATGAGGCAGAGGGGAACGGAATGCCCAGCAGGCGGGATATTTTTTATGAGAAAGCGCAGACGGCGTCTGCACAGGAAAGTTATTGTTTTATAAATGATGAGTACGTCCCGCTGCCGCCTATGACACAGACACAAATTGACCAGGCAACTGACTTTATCGGGGGGCTGCGTAATGCGGCATTCGAGGATGAAGTAATCAGGAGCATTATTTGTGAAGAGGCTGAAAGTTTTTTCCAGGGGCAAAAAACGGCGGAAGATGCGGCTAAGCTGATCCAGAACAGGGTGCAGCTTTATCTTAGTGAGGGGATGTAGTCTTAAACAGTGACAAAGGCATTTTATGAAAATTAAGTTGCTGCTTTACGATTGATTTGATTGTTAAAGCGGCGGCTTTTTTAATAAAATTAAGAGGTTAAAAAGAATATTGGTATCTGGAACAGCCAGAAAAACGCCCAAATATGGCGCAAGGATTTAGCCGATGCGATCAATGCCGCCAACGAGAAGCTGGGGCTTGCGGTTCACTGGGAGCACCGCTCTTTTAACGAGCAGGGAGGAAGAAATTTAATTTAAATTTTATTGTAAACACGAACATTTTTCTGTATAATTAAGGTATAGTCGAAGTAATCTATATTTTATTCTGTCACAGATTTTAAGAAACCGAGGCGATAAGGTGCAGGACGACACAAAGCACGCAGTACCCGAGGAAGAAACAATAGCTAAATATACTATCAAGGACAGTGTGTTTTCAGACTTATTCAAAATTAGGAAATATCTGTTGCAATTATACAAGGCACTCCACCCAGAGGATAAAACGGCCACAGAGGACGAATTGACAGATATTACGATTAAGAATGTTCTGACTGACGGAATTTATAATGATCTGGGATTCCTTTTAGGGGAAAATTTCATGATCCTGTTAGAAGCGCAGTCACTATGGACGTTGAATATTATTATTAGAGCGTTGCTGTATCTTGCACAGACATACCATGATTATTTTGAACGTACCAATCAAAACCTATACAAGAGTAAGAAAGTAAAAATGCCAACACCTGAACTGTATGTGATATATACAGGCGACCGAAAAAATATTCCTGATACAATATCCTTATCAAAAGATTTTTTTGACGGAGTTGATACTGCTATTGATGTAAAGGTTAAGGTGATTTGTGAGAGCGATACGGACAGCATAATCAATCAGTATATTATTTTCTGCAAAGTGTATAATGAACAGATGAAGCGATACGGCAGGACAAGGAAAACCGTTACGGAAACAATTCGTATCTGTAAAGATAAAAATGTGTTACGGGAGTATCTGCTTGACAGGGAAAAGGAGGTTGTTTCGATAATGATGAGTTTGTTTGACGAGGAAGAAGTGATAAGGTCTTATATCAAAAGTGAGCGTTATGAAGCCGAGCAGGATAAGGCAAAAAAGACAGCTATTCGTATGATTAAGGCAGGTAAAATGTCATTGGAGGATATAGCAGATTATACAGAATTATCGCTTGATTTAGTTAAGAATTTACAAAGTGAGGTTATGCAGTTAGTGTAGCAAAAGAAACTATCAAATATCACAATAACAGCGCAAAAGCGCATGGAAACAGTTAAATGTAAACCGTGCGCTTTTTTTGTGTCCAAAAGGAGGAGCATGAACAACATCCAAACCAACACCACAGGGCGATTAACGCCCTGTTTGCAAAAAAGATTGATAAAACAACCTACCTAGTCGAGGTACATTTCAATGACAAAAGTACCAAAGCGTGGAGGACAAATTAAGGCGTGACATTCTCCATGACTTAAAGCATGGGAAACAGGCAGGACAGGAAAAAATAATGGTAAAATATAGTTGCAACAGGCTGATAAAAAGGGATTGACATAGGTATTATACATTTGTATAATGAATTATACAAATGTATAATGGAGGACAGGAAAATGGGAAATTCGTTAAAAAAGCTGGGGGAAGCGGAATTGGAAATCATGCAGGTTCTTTGGAGCAGTTCGGCGCCTGTGGCATCGAATTATATTTTGAAGGAACTGGAAGGGCGGAAGTGGCAGCTGTCCACGCTGATGACGTCCCTCGCAAGACTTTCCGACAAAGGCTATGTGGCCTGTGACCGCTCCACGGGAACCAATCTGTACACGCCCGTTGTCGCGGAAAACGATTATAAGGCAAAGGCGGGGAAACATTTTCTGGAGAAGCTTTATAATAATTCCATTCAAAATCTGGTCACGACGCTGTACGGAAATCAGGTGATCCGGGATTCGGACATCGAGGAGCTGAGAAAATTTCTGGATGAACTGGAAGCGGAACATTCGAGGGAGGAGGCGTGACGGTGGCAAATCTGTTTCTTTCTGTTGTCGAAATTTCATTATCCACCGGGCTGATCGTCCTTGCGCTGATTTTTGCCGCACCTTTGTTGAACAAGCGGTATGCGGCCAAATGGAAGTACTGGCTCTGGATTTTTCTGGCGGTCCGCCTGCTGATTCCCGTGAGCGGGAGCGCCTTGTGGGCGGGAGCGGACGGGAGCGTAGGACGGGAGAGTACACAGGCGGGAGATCCCGGGCAGGAGGCGGCGCTTGGCGGGCAGGACGGCGGCGCGGTTCCACGGATCATTGTGGAGGTGCCGGAGGGCATGACGACGCCGATCGCCGCACAATCGAACGGAAGCGGCGGAGAGATCACCCTGCTGGATGCGGCGGCGTGGCTCTGGCTTGCGGGATGCGCAGTTTTCACCGCTTTTTACTGTTTTAGTTATGTGCATTACCGGAGGCGGGTCACACGGGAGGGAAAGCCGCTTGGGGATCCGGAGATTCTGGAACTGGCGGCTGCGCTGTCGGCGGAGCTTGGGATCAAGAGAGAGATTCCTCTGTTGGTGTTGGAGGAGGCTTCAAGCCCCATGGTCATCGGGTTTGGGAAGCCCCTGCTGCTTCTCCCCGGAGAGCGTTACAGCCGGAAGGAATTGTATTTTATTCTCAAGCATGAGCTGGTGCATGTGAAACGCCGCGACGTGTATTTCAAACTACTGTTGACGGCGGCGGGCGCGCTTCATTGGTTCAATCCCGTGGTCTGGCTGATGCGGAGAGAGGCGGCGGTGGACATGGAGCTGTCCTGCGACGAGCGGGTAGTCCGGGGAGCGGAATATGACGTGCGCAGGGCGTATACGGAGATCCTGCTCTCAGCGCTTCACAAGAAATGCGCGGGCGGCACAGTGTTGTCCATGCAGTTTTACGAGGGAAAGCAAGTGATGAAGAAACGATTTCGGAATATTTTATTAAAGGGCAGAAAGAAAAACGGTCTGGCTCTGGTGTTGTGCGCCGCCGTCTTGACCGTGACGCTGGGGACTTTCATCGGATGTTCCGCCGCGAAGAGCGAAGCGTCCTCTGAGGGGATCGTGGCGGACGGTGTGGAAGTTCCCGATATCGTGCTGGAGGAAGCCCGAAAACTGGTTGCGGACTGGTATGCGGACGCAAAAGAGAATAACCCGGCGTATCATTACAGTAATTGGCGGATCGAATCGCTGGCGCAGTGTTATACCTATGAGGATTGGGGCGGCATGGCGCTTGTGCTGTACCGGCTCGATCATCGGTTTTTGTCCGATACGCCCGAAGAACTTGTTCTGGCGGGCGGCATGGATGTAACCGAGGACGGCTGGGTTACGCCGGATTACGCAGACTGCAGATATCTGGTGTTCCGGCAGGATCAGGGAACGCTTTCCTTCTTGACCATGCTGTTTGAAAACGACTGTTTCCCCGGGGATGAAACGTTTGACGAGGATCTGCGTCTGCAGCTGGGAGAGCTGGGCGTTCTGCCCTCCGAAACGGACGATAGGCAGGTGGAAGAAAGCGCGGCGGAACGCTTCTGGGTGAATCTGGAGGGCGAACTGTTCGACAGCGGCACGGATACGGCGGGATTTTGGGAAAGCCTTGACACGTTTGTCTGGATGGCGCTTAGAGGCGGCGAGATCACGGAGGAGGAGCTTGCGGCGGAGGAGAATGCGTATATTGTCGAGAGCGCTCGGGCGCTGGAGGGATCCGCGGAGGTGGAGGACAGGATCTGGGTGAGGGTTGTGCAGGCTCCCGTGGCCGTGGAAGAAGGCACTTTGGGACAGACGGCGCATAAGGACTATCTCTTTTACAGGCAGGAGGCGGACGCCTATGTGGGCATCCAGTCGGCGGAGGATGAGAATCTGTGGACGCTTGTGAGAATGGCGGATTACGGGGACTGGCTGGAGAAGCAGATCCGGATTTATATCCGGATGACGACAGGCCTGTAGGAGAAGCCGCGGGATGGAAAGCCCTAAGTGGCAGCGCAGGACGCGGGAAAATTTTAGCTTGAATGAGGATGGCGGCCGGAAAAAGGCGTCCCGCATGTGATACAGCTTGCGGGACGCCTTTTGAAATCTTGGATCCGGCTCTTTTTTGCCTGCCGGAATGTGTTCTTACTGAAGCGGGAACTGGAAGTATCTCTTGGCGTTGTGATAGGAGATATTTTCCACGATCTCGCCCAGAATCTCATAGTCTGCGGGGAACTCGCCGTTCTCCACCCATTTGCCGAGGAGGTTGCAGAGGATTCTGCGGAAATACTCGTGTCTGGTGTAGGACAAAAAGCTTCTGGAGTCGGTGAGCATTCCCACAAAGCCGGAGAGATTGCCCAGATTGGCCAGAGAGGTCATCTGTTCCTCCATGCCGGTCTTGTGGTCGTTGAACCACCATGCGCTGCCCTGCTGGATCTTGGCAACCGCCGTGGAATCCTGAAAACATCCGAGAATCGTGCCGATGGACTGGTTATCGTTGGGGTTCAGGCTGTAGAGGATGGTTCTGGGAAGCTCGTCGGTCACTACCAGAGCGTTCAAAAAGTCTGCCATCTGTGCGGAAGGCGCATAGTTGTTGATGCAGTCGTAACCGGTGTCGGGACCCAGTTTGGCGTACATCAAAGTATTGTTGTCGCGCTTGCAGCCGTAGTGGAGCTGCATCGCCCAGCCCAGCTTATGGTACTCTCTGCCGACAAAGAGCATGAAAGCGGTCTTAAATTTCATCTCGTCCTCGCGGCTGAGGGGAATCTTGTTCTGTCTCTTTAAGAAGATCTGTTCGATCTCCTCATCGTCTGCGGGACAGTACATCACATACTCCAGCGCGTGGTCGGAGACGGTACATCCCATGGAGGCGAAGAATTCCATGCGCTGCTTTAAGGCGGTCTTTAAGGCCTCGAAGGTGATGATCTCATCCATGCCGCACACGGAAGCCAGCTTGCCCAGATAATCCAGATACTCGGATTTCTCGATATTCATCGCCTTGTCGGGTCTCCATGCGGGGCGCACGATCACATCGAAGCTGTCGTCCTCCGCGATCTTCTTGTGCCATTCCAGAGAATCGATGGGATCGTCTGTGGTGCAGATCAAGGTCACATTGCTCTGCTTGATGATGTTGCGCACGGACATGGAAGGCTCCTGCAGCTTGGCGTTGCAGAGATTCCAGACCTCGTCGGCGGTCTTGGCGTTCAGCACGCCGTTGTAGCCAAAGTATCTCTGAAGCTCCAGATGGCTCCAGTGGAAGAGGGGGTTGCCGACGGCTTTGCCGAGGCATTCCGCCCATTTGCAGAATTTGTCGTAATCGGAGGCGTCGCCGGTGATGTATTTCTCATCGACGCCGCAGGAGCGCATCAAGCGCCATTTGTAGTGGTCGCCGCCCAGCCATACCTGCGTGATATTTTCAAATTGACGATCCTCCGCAATCTCCTTGGGATTGATGTGGCAGTGGTAGTCGAGGATCGGGGTCTTTTCCGCATAGTCGTGAAACAGCTTCTTGGCTGTCTCGGTCTCAAGCAGAAAATCTTTGTCCATAAATGCTTTCATTTTAATACCTCCGTTTGATTGTGATTAAGATATCCGTATAGCCGCACCGTTTGCATCTATAAATCAGGTATGTCTGCACGGTTCCATAAAACTAATTCTGATTATACCGAATGCCGCGGCTTTTTTCAAGATCAAAAGCAGGGAAATTGACAGTTGATTCGGATAATCGTGTTGACATAGAGACGATTGACACATATTCGAATACCGTGTTATATTTTTCATAAGCGCAAGAAACGACTATGATGCAAATAGGATCCTGTAAAGGCCGTTGGGCGGATTGCGCAATCGGATTTTGGCAAATATTGGATGGATTTGTCTGGGAAGGGAGAAGTTTGATATGGGAAATGCGGACAATTTAGGAAGTGAGGCTAAGGGGGAGCGCGAGGACAATAGGGAGCAGACGGCCGGGAAACAGGAGCGTGTGAAACGCCGCGTCAACAATCTGAAAGGAATCCTTTTTTTCTTGTTTATAGCTTGTCTGTTGTCTGTGGCCGTCACAACCTTGATTCCGTTTAAGCGGGGGATCGCCGGGGAATATACGGCCGATGTGGTCAGTCTTTCCACACATGAGAAGACCGGGGAGGCGCAGATCCGTTTCTCGGGTACCTACACACAGTATTTGTTCAATATGATGTTTCGGGATCGCTTTGAGGGAGCGTTTTATGTGGAGGGGAATCCTTTGTCTGACAAATACGGCGGACATGCTTTTATTGATTTTGAAAAGGCGTTTTCCCCGGCCAAAACCGGTGTGGTGTGCTATTATAACGAGGAGGATAACCGGCTGGAACCTATGGGAATGATTAATCAGAGAGCGCAGATGCAGTCGGGGTATCTGATTTTGAATACTGCCATGACGGAAGGAGAGGATGATCTAGTACTGGTTTTCCCGCAGAACCATTCAGGAGTGCAGCTTGATTTGGAGAAGTACCTCGGGCTTTAGGCGGCGCGTCGGAGTCTGTCGTTTATTTTTTGTCAGGCGCGGCATAAAAAAGCGGGAAAATTGATTCTGGCAATTTGACGGACAAATTTATAATGCGGTTGATATAAAAACATTAAATATGATAGTATAAAAATAATTTATTTTAGAATCACATCATTTCACAAATCGAGTTTCGCAAATACATAGACATGTTTAGGCGTTTGCGAAACTCTTATTTCAGCAAAGAGTCATTTGTGTAAACGCCTAGATATGTTAAATGCAGGGAGAAGTAAAAGATAATAGTGATTTGAGTCAAAATCATATGACAGGTACATCTATGGAAAGGATATATACGCAAAGCGATACTTTGCTTAGTATATAAATATTGAGAAAAGAAGGATGAAACGAATGATGAAAAGAAGAACCCCCAAAGGTATGACGAGAGCGCTTGCCGTTCTTTTATCAATCGGTATGCTTACCGGTGGTACAAATATTACGGCGTTTGCGGAAGATTACACCGCATCGCCTGAAGATGCACCAATCGTGTCAGTATCACCGGAGGGAGAGCCGGCACAAACAGACGATCTTTGGGACGGGATAACCATGGAGTCTATCTATGAGGGAGACGGATTTCAGGTCAAATTCCAACTTGAGAGTTGTTGGAACGGGGGTTTTAATGCCAAAGTAGGAATCGATAACACGGGAGAACTTGAAATCAGAAACTGGTGTATTGCTTTTGATTATCAGGGAGTACTTACAAATGTATGGAATGCAGTCCTGACATCTTCAGATGCCGGAAATATTATCGTAAGAAATGCCGGTTGGAACAAGGATATTGCGGTAGGTCAAGGAGTGGAATTTGGAATCAGCTGTAATGAGAACTTTGCCGGATTCCCTGACAAGTATCAGATTTCAGGTGAATTTAACAGTCTGAATACGGAAGATTACAGCATAGCGTATGAAGTGGTCAGCGAATGGGAAGATGGGTTTAACGGTAACATCTTAGTTACAAATCATACGGATGTTCCGATTGAAGAATGGTATTTGGAATTTGATTATAATGTGGAGATCAATAATCTTTGGAATGGTACAATTGTATCTAATGAAGATAGTCATTTTATCGTAAATAATTATGGCTTCAACGCTGCCATTCAGCCCGGTGAAACGATTACAATCGGATTTACCGGAAGACATTTAGATGATCAGAGTTGTCCGTCCAATAGTGTATTACATACGTTTGCCTATGAACCAATCGAAAATCAGGATACCTATATTGTTACTTTTGATTGCTCCGCTGCGGAAGTGATGAATGCTCCTGCCGAGCAGACAGTGCTTGCCAATGATCTGGTGAAGGAACCGATTGCGCCCTCTCGTGTCGGTTACTTATTTGACGGATGGTACGCGGATGCGTTGTATACGATTAGATATGATTTTTCTGCTCCTGTGACCGGTAGTCTGACCTTGTATGCGAAATGGCAGCAGATGAATGACAATTTAAATGATGATATTATTGATCGGGGAGATATAGAATACTTAAAAACGTTAGGATTGCTTGAAGTAGGTTATAGCGCTTCCGGTGGTATATCGTATATTTATGGTGATTTTTGGAATAAAAAGGTTCATTCCGTTGAAGATGCGGCCGAGGTATTGAATGCTTCCTCATCTTTGTGGGGCGACGGGTTCCATGCTTCGGCTGCTGAAATCGGTGTCAAGACAGTAGGAGAAGGCAGTGAATTAGTAAGCTATTACACTTATACACCGGTGGTCAGAAATGTACCGGTTGTAGGCAGCCAGATTAAGTTGATGGTAGAGTCAACAGGCAGCATATATGCACTTTTTAACAGCTATGATAAAAGAATTGTCAGAGTGAGTACGACTCCTGCAATCACACAAGAGCAGGCAGTAGAGATTGCATTTGACGCTCTGTTAGGAAGTGACAGAGTAGTAGAATTTGTCAATGATTCTATGGAGCAAATCACCGCGCTTTATGAAGAGGATGTAATGGACAGAGTCCGGATCCTTGAGCATATTAAGGGATCGGCAACAGTAAGTGCATCACTGAAGATTCAGTGTATGAATGAGGACGGTCCTAAGTTGGTATATGTGATACATCTGCGCAATTCATCAGCGGCAGACACAGATGAAGTTCCCGTTAGGCTTGCATACTCCGTAACATATCTCATTACAGCGAATGGCGATGCAGGTCAGATCATCAGAGAGGTTTCATCAAATAGCAATGCTTATTTGACCGCTTCCGATGGCAAGGCGGACAGGCGCATTGAAGTTACAGAGGACGGAAATGACTATGTATTGATTGATGCATCAAGAAATATTTCGACATACAAATCCACCTATACGAAATTCTTAATTTGGCCAGACTATAAGTTCCCGGGGGATTTGGTTAGAGTAAGCAAAGGTTCTGCTCCGGATGAAAGGGCTGTTACCGTTCATGCAAACATGGCGGAAGTTTTTGATTATTACAAGAATCAATTATCACGTAATTCTTATGATAATCAGGGTGCAGCGATCATCATCACATATGATTATGAAGGAAGTAGGAATAACGCCTGTTGGGATCACAATTTGGAGCAGTTTGTCTTTGATAAGATAGGAGATCTGATAAAGGCGAAGGATGCGGTGGCACATGAGTTTACACACGCTGTATTTGAGAGTGTTGTTTATTCTATGGATACAAAGACTTATAATAGCAACTATTTTGGTGAAACAGGGGGATTAAATGAGGCCTATGCAGATATTATGGGCAATCTCATAGAAGGGAAAACGGACGGCGGGCAATGGACCTATGCGGAGGATGTAGAGACAGGCAGAGATATGAAGGATCCTACTAAGTATAATCAAGTGGATCATTATTCCGATATTAAAAGTTATGTACATAGCCCTTATGACCGTGGCGGAGTTCATACTACAAGCGGAGTGATAAACAAAGCCGCTTATCTAATGATGACTGACGATCGCACTTCCGGAATCACTTCAACAACATGGGCTAAGATTTTTTATAGTTCGATGTATAATTTGACGGAAACTGCCACTTTCCTGCAAGCCCGGGAGTCCATTATTGCTGTGGCAAAGAAAAGGAACTTCAACAGTGAACAGCTGCAGGCAATAAAGGACGCCTTTGATGAAGTGGGAGTCATTGAACCGGATGCTATAGAAATAGTATTAACTTGGGGAGCATCACCAAAGGATTTAGATTCGCATTTGGTGGGACCTATTGCATCATCCGAAAACCGATTCCATTTGTATTATGGAAAGAGAGATATTGGAGACGCAGGAACGGATTCCTGGCAGGCTGATTTAGATTATGATGACGGATCGTCATTTGGCCCGGAGGTAGTTACCATTCGACAGTTGGTGCCGGGAACATATTATTTCTATGTATATGATTTCTCTGACGGAGGACTTTCTGACTCATCTGCCCTTTCTAACTCAGGCGCCAAGGTGCGGGTGTATAGGGGAAATGAGACAACGCCAATGAACGAGTTTACCGTTAGGCCAAATCAAGTCGGTACTTATTGGAATGTCTTTAAATTGACAGTTGATTCGGATCATCGTGTTGACATAGAAACGATTGATACATATTCGAATACCGTGTTATATCAGTAAGGAGTAGCCGATGAGTAAGAGGAAGGAAATATTTATTATGAAGAAATATGTTATTGCTTATTCCGTTTTGTTTTTGATTCTTTTGGGATTGGGATTGACGCATGGAATACCGTTTGGTATTACCATTTGGGAGAAGAATTGGAGCATGGCAACTTATCCTGAAACAATTCGGGAAATTGTGCTGATTTACAATATTATCATTATGTGGTTGTGCTTCGTGATTGCGGTTATTCTGACGAAGCAGAAACAAAATGTTTTAAAATGCAAGTGGCTGATCCCGGTTATCATGTTCATTTGTCTCGCATTCCTGCCGATGGGTATGTATGAGTGCGTTATCTATGTTCCCTGGAAATATAAAAAGGAATTTTGGTCCTTCATTTCATTACTTACACATCAACATGACATAGGAATTTATCATTAAGCATAAACTTTCCATAAGCTTTTAGGATGGGGCTGTAGGCAAACAGAGATATTGGAGACGCAGGAACTGATTTCTGGCAGGCTGATTTAGATTATGATGATGGATCGTCATTTGGCCCGGAGGTAGTTACCATTCGACAGTTGATTCGGATTATCGTGTTGACATAGAAACGAGTGACACATATTCGAATACTGCATTACCTTTTAATAAGGACTATTTGTTTCATGAGGAATATCTGATGCATAAGATGAAAGAGAGAAGGGGCGTTTATATGAAGAAATATGTCATTGCTTATTCTGTTTTGTTTTTGATCCTTTTGGGACTGGGATTGACGCATGGAATACCGTTTGGTGTTACTGTTTACGAGTTGGATTGGAGCACGGCATTTTATCCTGAAGTAATTCGGGAAATTTTGTTAATTTACAATATCATCATTATGTTGGCGTGTTTTGTGCTGGCGGTTATTCTGACAAAGCAGAAACAAAATGGTTTAAAATGTAAGTGGCTGATCCCGGTTATCATGTTCATTTGTCTCGCATTCCTACCGATGGGTATGTATGAGCGTGTTCAATATGTTCCCTGGGAATATGAAAAGGAATTTTGGTCTTTCATTTCATTAATTACACATAAGCATGACATAGGGATTTATCATTAAGCATAGACTTTCCATAAGCTTTTAGGATGGGGCCGTAGGCAAACAGGGATATTGGAGACGCAGGAACTGATTTCTGGCAGGCTGATTTAGATTATGATGATGCATCAGCATTTGGTCCGGAAGTAGTTACCATTCGACAGTTGATTCGGATTATCGTGTTGGCATAGAAACGATTGACACATATTCGAATACTGCATTACATTTTAATAAGGACTATTTGTTTCATGAGGAATATCTGATGCATAAGATGAAGGAGAGAAGGAGCGTTTATATGAAGAGGTATGTCATTGCTTATTCCGTTTTGTTTTTGATTCTTTTGGGACTGGGATTGACGCATGGAATACCGTTTGGTGTTACTGTTTCCGAGTTGGATTGGAGCATGGCAACTTATCCCGAAATAACTCGGGACCTTTTGTTGATTTACAATATCATCATTATGTTGGCGTGTTTTGTGATGGCGGTTATTCTGACGAAACAGAAACAAAATGGTTTAAAATGTAAGTGGCTGATCCCGGTTATCATGTTCATTTGTCTCGCATTCCTACCGATGGGTATGTATGAGCGTGTTCAATATGTTCCCTGGGAATATGAAAAGGAATTTTGGTCTTTCATTTCATTAATTACACATAAGCATGACATAGGGATTTATCATTAAGCATAGACTTTCCATAAGCTTTTAGGATGGGGCCGTAGGCAAACAGGGATATTGGAGACGCAGGAACTGATTTCTGGCAGGCTGATTTAGATTATGATGATGCATCAGCATTTGGTCCGGAAGTAGTTACCATTCGACAGTTGATTCGGATTATCGTGTTGGCATAGAAACGATTGACACATATTCGAATACTGCATTACATTTTAATAAGGACTATTTGTTTCATGAGGAATATCTGATGAATACGATTGAATAGGCAATTGCGAAACTCCAATTTTCGTAATCCGAATTGTGCAGATTGTATACTCCATAAGCAGACCCTAGCGAACCGTCGGTACTTAGATGCCGTATTTTGGCATCTTACGTACCGTTACGGTGAAGGTGGGACGTCTGCGTTGGAATATACAATTTGCACAATGACCCTTTGCCAAAATAAGAGTTTCGCAAACGCCTGATAAGATGAAGGAGAGAAGGAGGCGTTTACATGAAGAAATATGTCATTGCTTATTCTGTTTTGTTTTTGATCCTTTTGGGACTGGGATTGACGCATGGAATACCGCTTGGTATTACCATTTCTGAGCAGGATTGGAGCATGGCAACTTATCCCGAAGTAATTCGGGACATTATGCTAATTTACAATATCGACATTATGTGGGCGTGCTTCGTGATTGCGGTTATTCTGACAAAGCAGAAAGAAAATGGTTTAAAATGCAAGTGGCTGATCCCGGTTATCATGTTCATTTGTCTCACATTCCTGCCGGTGGGTATGTATGAGCGTGTTCGCTATGTTCCTTGGGAATATGAAAAGGAATTTTGGTCCTTCATTTCATTACTTACACATAAACATTACATAACAATTTATCATTAAGCATAGACTTTTCATAAGCTTTTAGGATGGGGCGTGAGCAATGGAGTTTCAAGTATTCTATTTTCGCAGCCCCATCCTTTTTCGGTATGACGGACATTTTTGTGTTGGCGGCATAATTGTAGTGGAAAATATTTGGAAAATATGTTATAGTAAGTTTATTAGAGCGGAGAAACCGGCAGCGGCCGGAAACTTAAGATGCGCAGGGCGCGCAGAATGGAGGATATAGATCATGGAAATCTTAAACAAGTCAATGACAGGCAGAAAAGAGAGACCGGTCAAGGTGGTTCAGTTCGGCGAGGGCAATTTCCTTCGCGCGTTCGTGGACTACATGATTGATATCGCCAATGAGAAGGGAACCTTCGACGGAGATATCGTTCTGATCAAGCCCATCGAGTTCGGCAATCTGGACATGTTCCACAAGCAGGACTGCCAGTATACGGTGTCTTTGCGCGGCAATGTGGACGGCGAGGGCAAGATTATCAACCGCGTGGTGACCAGCGTGGCCGATGCGGTTGACACGTTCAACGAGTATGAGAAATACATGAGCCTTGCTGAGATTGACACGCTTCGCTTTGTGGTATCCAACACCACCGAGGCGGGCATCGTGTTTGACGACACCGACAAGTTTGAGCTGAATCCTCCTAAGACTTTCCCCGGAAAGCTGACTAAGTTCCTGCACCACAGATTCGAGACCTTTCAGGGGGATCTGTCCAAAGGCCTTGTGATGCTGCCCGTGGAGCTGATCGACGACAACGGCATCATGTTGAAGAAATGTGTGATGCAGCTGATTGATCTGTGGGGACTGTCCGCAGATTTCAAGAAATGGGTGGAGGACGCCTGCATTTTCACCGCTACCTTGGTGGACCGCATTGTCACCGGATACCCCCGCGCCACCGAGCAGGAAGAGTGGGAGAAACTGGGCTATGAGGATCACATCATGGTGACGGGCGAGCCGTTTGCCCTCTGGGTCATCGAGTCCGACAAGGATATCAGCAAAGAGTTCGATCTGCCCGGCGCAGGACTGCCCGTGGTATTTACCGACGATCATCACCCCTACAAACAGAGAAAAGTGCGTATCTTAAACGGCGCGCATACATCCTTCGTGCTGGCGTCCTGGCTGTGCGGCAACGATATCGTGAGACAGTCCATGGAGGACGATGATATCCGCAATTTCATGAACAAGACGATTTTTGATGAGGTTATTCCCACGCTGACGCTTCCTGAGGACGAACTGAAGGCGTTTGCCGGAGAGGTAGTAAACCGTTTCAACAATCCTTATGTGGATCATGCGCTGCTGGCCATCTCCTTGAACTCCGTGTCCAAGTGGAGGGCGAGATGTCTTCCCAGCCTGCTCGGCTATGTGGACAAATTCGGAAAGCTCCCCGCGCACATGACGTTCTCCATTGCGGCGCTGATGGCATTTTACACCGGAACCGAGATCCGGGACGGCGCGCTGATCGGACACAGGGACGGTCAGGAGTACAGCGTGAAGGACGACATGCCTGTGCTGGAATTCTTCCGCGACAACTGCACGAAAGAGACGAGGGCGTTTGTGACCGCTTATCTTGGCAGAGAGGACTTCCATGGTCAGGATCTGAACAAGGTTCCCGGACTCACCGACGCGGTTGTGGCTTATCTGGATGATATTAAGACAAATGGAATGAGGGCGGCATTATGCAGAATTTCTTAAAAATCAATGAGAATGACAATGTGGTGGTGGCGTTGAACACCATCCCCGCGGGGGAGACGATCACCGTGGAGGCGGAGGGCGGGAGCAAATCCGTCACCGCGCTGGAGGAGATTCCCGCAGGCCACAAGATGGCGATCTGTGATATCCCCGAGGGCGGCGAGGTCATCAAGTACGGCTACCGTATCGGCAATGCGAAGGAGACCATCAAGACCGGAAACTGGATCCATGTACACAATGTGAAGACGGCGCTGGGGGATCTGCTGGAGTACAGCTACAATCCCGTTCCCGTGGAAGAAAAGAAGACCGAGGACGTGACCTTTATGGGCTTCAACCGTCAGGACGGCAAGGTGGGCGTGCGCAACGATATCTGGGTCATTCCCACCGTGGGCTGCGTGAACAATGTGGCGGGCGCGATCGTGAAGCGGGCAAACGACTGGCTGAACGCCAACCGGAACGGTCTGGAGACGGTGGGCGAGGTGATTACCTTCCCTCATCCTTACGGCTGTTCTCAGATGGGAGACGATCAGGAACACACCAGAGCCATTCTGGCGGATCTGATCAATCATCCCAACGCAGGCGGCGTGCTGGTGCTGGGGCTTGGCTGTGAGAACAGCAACATTGACGTGTTAAAGCCCTACATCGGGGAGTATGACGAGAAGCGGGTGAAATTTCTGGTGTCTCAGGAACATGACGATGAGATCGAGGACTCCGTGGAACTGATCAAAGAGCTGGCCGCTTATGCGGGAAGCTTCAAGCGCGAGCCGATCAGTGTGAGCAAACTGGTGATCGGCATGAAGTGCGGCGGAAGTGACGGACTCTCCGGCATCACCGCCAATCCTCTGGTGGGACGTTTCTCCGACCTGCTGATTTCCAAGGGAGGCACCACGATTCTGACGGAGGTGCCTGAGATGTTCGGTGCGGAGACCATCCTCATGAACCGCTGCGCCAACGAGGAGCTGTTTGAGAAGACCGTGGATCTGATCAATGATTTCAAGAATTATTTCAAGAGCCACAACCAGACCATCTATGAGAATCCTTCTCCGGGCAACAAGAAGGGCGGCATCTCCACGCTGGAGGACAAATCTCTGGGATGTACCCAGAAATCCGGCAGCGCGCTGGTGAAGGGCGTGCTGGCCTACGGCGAGACCGTGAAGACGCCGGGCTTGAATCTCTTGAGCGCACCCGGGAACGATCTGGTGGCCGCTACCGCGCTGGCGGCGGCGGGTGCGCATATCGTACTCTTCACCACGGGCAGAGGAACGCCGTTTGCTTCCCCTGTGCCTACGATGAAAATCGCCACCAACTCCAGACTGGCGAACAAGAAGTCCAACTGGATTGATTTCAATGCCGGCGTGTTGGTGGAGGAGAGCAACATGAACGACGAGACACAGAGACTCTTTGATCTGGTGGTGGAGACCGCAAGCGGCAGGCAGGTGTGCAGCGAGGCGGCAGGGTTCCATGACATGGCCATCTTTAAGCAGGGCGTGACGCTGTAAAGGCGTGGAGGCCTAAAAGAGAAAAAGTAATTGATAGAATTGGCGGAATTGACAGCGGCCTTGTAGGGAGGAGGAATCCTCCTTATGAGGCCGTTTCCAAAAGGAAGCTTACAAGCTTGAACTCGACTTTGAAGACGATAAGTTGGTCGGTAAATGCGGACATTGTTAGGTGGAGAAGGAATTTGACAAAACAAAGGTAACGAGGTATACTTTACAATAAGTTAGCGGCCTCTAACCAAAGAGTGCAGGAGGCCGCTCTCCTTATCCTGATGGGTTAGCAAAACCGAACCAACATGCGGAGAAACGGAGGGTCTTATGGTTCAGATCATAATGGATGTAGAAGGAATGGCCTGCGGGATGTGCGAGGCGCATATTAACGAGTCCATTCGGAATGCGTTTCCGGTAAAAAAGGTGACAAGTTCACACACCAAAAAGCAAACGGTCATCATTGCCGAACAGGAGATTGCGGAGCAGCAGTTGAAAGACGTAGTGGCCAAGGCCGGTTATGATGTCGTGTCTGTGGCCTGCGCGCCTTATGAGAAAAAGGGTTTGTTGTCCATATTCGGGAGGTGACGCCATGCAAGCGCAGTTTTTTGCCGGCATGGGGGCGTATACTGCACCCAGCGCATTTCTAGGCTACGGCCTCATGATACCGTTTTTGGGGACGGCGCTGGGATCCGCCTGTGTGTTGTTTCTAAGGAACAGGCTGAATCCTCTGGTGCAAAGGGCATTGACCGGATTTGCCGCAGGGGTCATGGTGGCGGCTTCCGTCTGGAGTCTGCTGCTGCCGGCTATGGAGCAGTCGCAAGGCATGGGACAATGGGCGTTTGTGCCTGCGGCGGCAGGGTTCTGGATCGGGATCCTGTTTCTGCTGGTTTTGGATCGGACGGTTCCCCATCTCCACATGAACAGCAGCAAAGCGGAAGGGCCGGAGAGCAGTTTGCAGAGGACGACCATGCTGGTGCTTGCAGTGACGCTTCACAATCTGCCTGAGGGCATGGCGGTGGGCGTGGTTTATGCAGGGTGGCTTTCCGGGGATTCCGGGATTACCGCCATGGGAGCGCTGGCGCTTTCTCTGGGGATTGCCATACAGAACTTCCCGGAAGGAGCGATTATTTCCATGCCGCTGCGGGCGGAGGGGATGAGCAAGCGGAAATCCTTTTTTTACGGTGCGCTTTCCGGGGCGGTGGAGCCTGTCGGGGCGGCGTTTACCATTCTTGCGGCGGGATTTGCGGTTCCGCTTTTGCCGTATCTTTTAAGTTTTGCTGCGGGTGCAATGGTCTATGTCGTGGTGGAAGAGCTGATACCGGAGATGTCGGAGGGGAAACACTCCAATGTGGGTACCGTTTTGTTCGCCGCGGGATTTACGGTCATGATGGCGCTGGATGTGGCGCTGGGATAAAAGGATCAATAGAGAATCAAATCAATAGGAGAAAAAGAAAAACCTTGACTTTTGGATAAAAATCGAATATCATGGAAAAAGTATAAATGCGGTGAAGGAGACTCTGGTCAGGGAACATGACAGGAATACGGCGCCGCCGACTGAGAGCGCCGTTTATGGGAATGACACAGGGAACACTCCGGAGCAGATTGTCCGAACCGGGAGAATGGGCGCAGGCCTTTTGCCGCTAGGGGAATCCGTCCCACGCGTTAAGTGGAAAAGGTGGATGAACAAAGGGGTTCGTCAATGCGGGTGGTACCGCGGATATTGAGATTATCCGTCCCGGGATGCGTATGCATTCCGGGACTTTTTGCGTATGCGGTGGAAAGAGGAGGAGCGAATATGTACAGAGACTTGACGACGAAGGAGATCGGGGAACGACAGATCGGGCAGACGCTGCAGATGGCGGGCTGGGTGGAGAATATCAGGGATCACGGGGGCGTGTCATTTATCGATCTGCGGGATATGTACGGCGTGCTGCAGGTAGTCATCCGCAGGGCGGAGCTTTTGAAGGGGATTGCCCGGGAGATGTGTATCTCCGTTACCGGTCTGGTGGAAAAGCGGGACGAGGATACTTACAATCCCAAGATTCCTACCGGGACCATTGAGCTGGAGGCACAGGTGATCGAAGTGCTGGGCGGCGTGTACCGCCAGCTTCCGTTCGAGGTGATGACTTCCAAAGAGACCAGAGAGGAGGTGCGGTTGGTTTACCGTTATCTGGATCTGCGGAACGCCAAGGTGAGGGACAATATTATTTTCCGGGCGCAGGTCATCGCATTCCTGCGTCAGAAAATGACGGAGTTAGGCTTTCTGGAGATTCAGACGCCGATTCTCTGCGCATCCTCCCCTGAGGGCGCAAGGGATTATATCGTGCCTTCCAGAAAATATAAGGGAAAGTTTTATGCCCTGCCGCAGGCTCCCCAGCAGTACAAGCAGCTTTTGATGGTGTCGGGATTTGACAAATATTTCCAGATTGCGCCCTGTTTCCGGGATGAGGACGCAAGAGCGGACCGCTCTCCCGGAGAGTTCTATCAGCTGGATTTCGAGATGAGTTTCGCCACGCAGGAGGATGTATTCCGGGTGGGCGAGGAAGTGCTTTCCGCTGCTTTTGAGAAATTTGCACCCGAAGGGTATGAGGTGACGAAGGCTCCGTATCCCGTGATCTCCTACAGGCAGGCGATGCTGGAGTTTGGCACCGACAAGCCGGATCTGCGCAATCCCCTGCGCATTATTGACGTGACGGAATTTTTCTCAAAATGTACGTTCAAACCTTTCTTGGGGAGAACCGTGCGCGCCCTCAAGGTACATGCGGATCTGTCCAAAGGCTTCCATGAGAAACTGCTGAAATTCGCCACCGATATGGGAATGGGCGGACTCGGCTATCTGGAGGTGGCGGAGGATCTGTCTTATAAAGGCCCCATCGACAAATTTATTCCGGAGGAGCTGAAAGGGACGCTCCGGGAACTGGCGGATTTGGCTGCGGGCGACACCATCTTCTTTATCGCCGATAAGGAGGAGCGGGCCAATTATTATGCGGGGCGGCTTCGGAATGAATTGGGCGACAAGCTGGGACTGACGGAGAAACAGGCCTATCGGTTCTGCTATGTCAACGATTTCCCCATGTTTGAAAAGGATCCCGACACCAAGCAGATCGGGTTTACCCACAATCCTTTCTCCATGCCGCAGGGCGGTCTGGAGGCGCTTGAGAACAAGGATCCGCTGGATATTCTGGCGTATCAGTATGATATCGTGTGCAACGGCGTGGAGCTTTCTTCCGGCGCGGTACGCAATCACGATATGAAGATTATGGAGAAAGCGTTCGAGATTGCCGGATATGACAAGAAGACGCTGGAGAATAAATTCGGCGCACTGTATCAGGCGTTCCAGTTCGGCGCGCCCCCTCATGCGGGGATGGCGCCGGGGGTGGACAGAATGCTGATGCTTCTGCGCAACGAGGAGAACATCCGGGAGGTGATCGCCTTCCCCATGAGCGGTTCGGCACAGGATCTGATGTGCGGCGCGCCGGGCGAGGTGACGGAACAGCAGCTTCGGGAAGTGCATATCAAGGTGCGCGATTAGGGAAACGCTGATGAAAACGCTCCTTAGAGGAGTGGAATACGGGCGGTCAAGCCCATGAGAACAAGGAGGGTGTTATGGCGAATGTGATAGATGACGAAACCATTGAATATGTGGGCATTCTGGCAAAGCTGGAACTCTCCGGCGAGGAGCGGGAGCGCGCCAAGAAAGATATGGCGGATATGCTGGATTACATCGACAAGCTGGATGAGCTGGACACGTCGGGCGTAGAGCCGATGTCCCATGTTTTTCCGGTGCAGAATGTGTTCCGCGAAGACGTGGTGACAAACGGAGATGAGCGGGAGCAGACGCTTGCCAATGCACCCGAGGAGAAGGACGGCATGTTCGTGGTGCCGCAGACTTTTGAAGGATGAGAGTGGATGCCGTTTGTGCGGCAGATTGTGAGGAAGTATGGATATTTTGAAGCTTACGGCCACGGAGTTGGCGGAGAAGATCAAAGAGGGCAGATGCAAAGTGGCGGAGGCGGCGGAAGCCGTTCTGGCACAGATCGACGAGACGGAAGAGGAACTGCATTGTTATGTCACGTTGCGGGAGCGCGGGGAGGTGCTGGAGCGTGCGGCCCGGGTGCAGGAGCGGATCGATGCGGGAGAGCTTGCGGGACCTTTGGCGGGCGTACCGTTTGCCGTCAAGGATAATCTGTGTACCGAGGGGATGCGGACGACCTGTTCCTCCAAGATTTTGGAGAATTTCATACCCACATTCAGCGCCGAGGCGGTCAAAAAGCTGGAGGAGGCGGGGGCGGTGATCATCGGCAAGACCAATATGGACGAGTTTGCCATGGGCAGCACCACGGAGACCTCTTATTATGGCGTGACCAGAAATCCCCGCAACACAGCGCATGTGCCGGGCGGTTCTTCGGGCGGCTCCGCGGCGGCGGTGGCGTCGGGAGAATGTTTTGCGGCGCTGGGATCCGATACGGGCGGCTCCATCCGCCAGCCGGCGTCCTACTGCGGCGTGGTGGGGATGAAGCCCACTTACGGAACGGTGTCCCGGTACGGGTTGATCGCCTACGGTTCCTCGCTGGATCAGATCGGGCCGTTGACAAAAGATGTGCGGGACTGCGCCGCCGTTCTGGAGGCCATCTCCGCCCATGACCCGAAAGATTCCACCTCGATAAAGCGGGAGGATACGAATTTTACCGCGGCGCTGCAGGAGGACGTCCGGGGAATGCGCATCGGCATACCGAGAGACTACTTCGGCGGGGGATTGGATCCGCAGGTGAAAGATGTGGTACTTGCCGCCGCGGAGGTGTTTCGGGAGAAGGGCGCCGTGGTGGAGGAGTTTGATTTGAGTCTGGTGGAATATGCGATTCCTGCCTATTACACCATTGCGTCCGCAGAGGCCAGTTCCAATTTGGAGCGGTTCGACGGCATCAAATACGGGTACCGCGCGCCGGAGGCGGAGGAACTTCATGCCATGTACAAAAAGACTCGCTCTCAAGGGTTCGGAGCCGAGGTGAAACGGCGCATTATGCTGGGATCCTTTGTGTTGAGTTCCGGTTATTATGACGCGTATTATCTGAAGGCGCTGCGGGTGAAGGCGCTGATTAAAAAAGCGTTCGACGAGGCGTTTGCCCGCTACGATATGATTCTGGGGCCGGTGGCGCCCACCACGGCGCCCAAGCTTGGAGAGAGCCTTGCGGATCCCATGAAAATGTATCTGAGCGATATTTATACCATATCCGTGAATCTGGCCGGGCTGCCCGGTATCAGCCTTCCCTGCGGGAAGGACGCTGCGGGTCTGCCTGTCGGTCTGCAGCTGATCGGAGACTGCTTTCAGGAAAAGACGCTGCTTCGGGCGGCTTACACCTATGAGCGGGCGAGGGGTGTTTTCGCCTGACGGGCGATTGGCGGAGCGCGGTGATGTGGAAGGATGTGTGCCGGCGTCCTCGTTGGGACTGCGGCGAGAAGGGAGATTCGTATGGAAAAACAGTATGAGACGGTCATCGGTTTGGAGGTACATGTGGAGCTGGCGACCAAGACTAAGATATTCTGCGGCTGTTCCACAGCTTTCGGCGGCGCGCCGAACACCCATACCTGTCCCGTCTGCACGGGAATGCCCGGATCCCTGCCAGTATTGAATAAGCAGGTGGTGGAATATGCGGTGGGCGTGGGACTTGCCACGAACTGTACCATCACCAGATATTGCAAATTTGACAGGAAAAACTATTTTTATCCGGATAATCCCCAGAATTATCAGATTTCCCAGCTCTATCTGCCCATCTGCAGGGACGGGTATGTGGAGATCGAGACGCCGGGAGACGGGGCGGACGGCTCCGATGTTTCCGTGAAGCGGATTGGCATTCATGAGATCCATATGGAGGAGGATGCGGGAAAGCTGGTACACGACGATTGGGAAGGCTGTTCTTACGTGGACTACAACCGCTCCGGTGTGCCGCTGATCGAGATCGTGTCCGAGCCGGACATGCGCAGCGCCGACGAGGTCATTGCGTATCTGGAAAAACTTCGGACGCTGATTCAATATCTGGGGGCTTCCGACTGCAAGCTTCAGGAGGGTTCCATGCGTGCGGACGTGAACCTCTCCGTGCGGGAAGTGGGTGCGGAGGTGTTCGGTACCCGGACGGAGATGAAGAACTTGAATTCTTTCCGTGCTATTGCCCGTGCGATCGAGGGGGAGCGGACGCGTCAGATCGACTTGATTGAATCGGGGGAAGCGGTGGTACAGGAGACCAGACGGTGGGACGACGGGAAAGAGACGTCTTACGCCATGCGCTCTAAGGAGGACGCGCAGGATTATCGGTATTTTCCGGATCCGGATCTGGTGCCTGTCTCCGTGGACGAGGAGTGGCTAGAGCGGATCCGGGCGTCTCTGCCGGAGTTTCGGGAGGAGAAGCGCAGGCGTTACCGCGAAAGTTACGATATTCCGGACTACGATATCGACCTGATCACGGACTCCAAGCATCTGGCGGATCTGTTCGAGGCGACGGTGGCGCTGGGGGCGCAGCCGAAGAAAGTGTCCAACTGGCTGATGGTGGAGACACTGCGGATTTTGAAAGAGCGGGAGCTGGATCCTGAGGACATTTCGTTTTCCCCGGAACATCTGGCCGCGCTGATCGACTTGGCGGAGCGGAAGGTAATCAATTCTACCGTGGCAAAGGAAGTGTTTGAGGTGATGTTCGCCGAGGATGTGGATCCGGCGGCCTACGTGGAGGAGAAGGGGTTGAAGACCGTGACCGACGAGGGGGCGCTCAGGGAGACCGTGGAGCGGGTGATTGCCGAGAATCCTCAATCGGTGGAAGATTATCACAACGGAAAGGAACGAGCCATCGGATTTCTGGTGGGACAGACCATGAAAGCCATGCGGGGCAAGGCGGATCCCGCGGCGGTCAACAGCCTGTTGAAAGAACTGCTCTAAAGAACCGCCTGACAGACGGATGGGACTAGGGCGTCCCTTCCGCTGCCAACAAAAAGTCGATAAATGCAAGCGTGTTGTCAAGATGGGAGGAGTTGGCATAAATGCCGACGGCAATCCCATCTTCTGCATTTTTGAAGTAATAGGCTTTGTTCAGCCGTTCGCTGTCCTCCACATACAGAGCCACAGGGATGGGATCCTTCATGCCGTCGGGATCTCTCGGATCGTGGAAGACGGAATCGGCGGGGCCGTCCTGTACATCCAGATTCCTGTCCATCAACGCGCCGTCCACATAATAAAAATAGGCTTGGTAGAGTTCCTGCTGTTCGGGCGTCAGCGTCTGGCGCAGATCCAGAAAGAGAGCGCTGTTGGCAAAATGTGCGAACTCATCTCCCCCGCCCATCATCACATTGATCTGCCCTGCGCCCGCATAGGTGGTCAGCTTCTGGGCGGCGATGTAGGTATCCTCGTCGTAGGAATTGAGCTTGTAGTAGATGGCGGAGTCCAAAATCACGGTATTTTTGTCCAAGTCGATGCCCGCGGCCTGCGCATATTCTTCCGTGAACCATTCGTTATCCTGATAGGCGGAACAGTTTAACAGAGCCGCATAGAAGGCGGAATCCTTCTTGGTCACGAACTGGTAGACCAGAGCGCCCACGAAGAGAAGCGCCAGTATGGTGATGAGGAGCGGCATCCGGTAATAGTCTTTAAAATACTGATATTTCTGTTTGAATGTTCCATGTTTAATTGCTTCCCGCTCTTCGCGGAACTCGTCCATAACCGGCATAGGAATCCCTCTTTCTCTTTATCTTAATAGTATTTCAAATAATATAAATAATATAATGATTTTCGGCGCGTAAGTCAATGCGGCGGGCGAAAAACAGAATCTAAAAAAAGAATAAAGCGGCGGAGTGCGGGAAATTGCCTGAAATCGCCGGGGCTGTCTTGCAACTTTTGCGGAGATGGTATATCATAAATAAAAACGACGGAAGGAAAGGGTAATGAGATGAGCGATACCTATGTGGAATGTCTGGTTCCAGCGAAACAGTCCGGTGCGGCGAAGGCGGCGACCGTACTCCTGATCGGCTTGACGGTGGTCTTGGGTCTGGCCATGTTTGTGTTCCCCGTGGCGTTGATCCTTGCGGTTCTGACGGGGGGCGCGGCTTATTTTGTGAATCTGTATACCAATGTGGAATATGAATATTTGTATCTGGATAAGGAATTGACGGTGGATAAGATTCTGGCCCGGTCGAAGAGAAAGCGGGCGGCAGTCTACAGCTTAGAGCGCATGGAGGTCTTTGCGCCGATCAACTCCCATCATCTGGACAACTACAGGAAGCGCAACGTGAAATCCGCGGACTACAGCATCGGGCAGACGCTCACGCCGGACGAGCGCTATGTGATGTATTATGAGGGGGACGCCAAGGTGATCCTGAGTCCCTCGGCGGAGCTGGTGAAGGTGTTAAAAACGGTTGCGCCCAGAAAAGTATTCAGCGAATAAATTCGGCTTGACAGGGGATAAAAACTTTGATACACTCATGTGAAATCATCAAGTTTTATTCCCTGTTTTTATTCAATATTTTTACACAAATACATAGAGGAGGAGAGAAAATGGGACAGATTATTGGCGAAGGCATTACCTTTGATGATGTGCTGCTGGTGCCAGCTTATTCTCAGGTGATCCCCAATCAAGTGGATTTGACCACTTGGCTGACGAAGAAGATTAAGCTGAACATTCCGATGATGAGCGCGGGGATGGACACTGTCACGGAACACCGCATGGCGATCGCCATGGCAAGGCAGGGCGGCATCGGCGTCATTCACAAAAACATGTCTATTGAGGCGCAGGCGGAAGAGGTAGACAAGGTAAAGCGTTCGGAGAACGGCGTCATCACGGATCCTTTTTCCCTCACACCCGAACATACTCTGGCGGACGCGGACGCTCTGATGGCCAAGTTCCGCATCTCCGGCGTTCCCGTGACGGAAGGCCGTAAACTGGTAGGAATTATCACCAACCGCGATCTGAAGTTCGAGACGGATTTCACCAAGAAAATCAAAGAATCCATGACCAGCGAGGGGCTGATTACCGCCCCCGAGGGTACCACGCTGGAGGAGGCCAAGAAGATTCTCGCCATGGCGCGGAAGGAAAAGCTTCCCATCGTGGACGAGGATTACAATCTGAAAGGTCTTATCACCATCAAAGATATCGAGAAGACCGTGAAGTATCCGCTTGCCGCCAAAGATTCTCAGGGACGGCTTTTGTGCGGCGCGGGCGTGGGCATCACGGCGAATGTCTTAGAGCGCGTGGAGGCGCTGGTGGCGGCCAAGGTGGATGTGATCGTATTGGATTCCGCCCACGGACATTCCCAGAACGTGCTGAACTGCCTGAAGATGATCAAAGAGAAATATCCCGATCTGCAGGTGATCGCAGGAAATGTGGCCACGGGCGACGCAACCAGAGCGCTGATCGAGAACGGCGCGGACGCGGTCAAGGTGGGCATCGGCCCCGGCTCTATCTGCACCACCCGTGTGGTGGCGGGGATCGGCGTTCCCCAGATTTCGGCGATCATGGACTGCTACAGCGTGGCGAAGGAGTACGGCGTTCCCATCATTGCCGACGGCGGTATCAAATATTCCGGTGACATCACCAAGGCCATTGCGGCGGGCGGCAATGTCTGCATGATGGGCAGCATGTTCGCAGGCTGCGAGGAAAGCCCGGGGGATTATGAGCTGTTTCAGGGCAGAAAGTACAAAGTGTACCGCGGCATGGGATCCATTGCCGCCATGGAGAATGGCTCCAAAGACCGCTATTTTCAGACCAACGCCAAAAAGCTTGTACCCGAGGGCGTGGAGGGACGCGTGGCTTATAAGGGCAGCGTGGAGGACACGGTCTTTCAGCTGATGGGTGGCCTGCGGTCCGGCATGGGATACTGCGGCGCCGCCGACATCGAGACTTTGAAGGAGACGGGCAGATTTGTGAAGATTTCCGCGGCTTCCTTAAAGGAGAGCCATCCCCATGATATCCATATCACCAAGGAAGCGCCCAATTACAGCGTGGATGAGTAATATTTGAGAGAGCCTTCGCGGCTCTCTTTTCTTTAACATAAGGATGTCTGGCGGAGCCTGACATCCGTTGTTTGCAGACTTCCCAGCTGTTTTTGAGGATTTTTCTGAAAATTTTTCTACAATCTTTCTGCATTACGATTGTACAACCGGAAATAAATGTGTTAAGATATAACTAATAGCGTCTGGATTTCGTCTTGATCGGAGATTGTATAATTTGGAGGCAGATCGTGCAGAAGAGTTCATTACAGGAATTGATTAATCGGGAAGAATTGCAGCATCTGCAAAATCAATTTTGCAGGGTGGCGGGAGTGTATGCCTGTTGCGTCAATGACAGGAAAGAGGCTTTGACCGAGCTTTCCAGCACCGGTTCCGGGGTGTTCGAGGGACTCTCCCGCGACGAGGTGTATGCGCTGAAGGGATCTCCCTATACGCAGAGAGCCATGGAGCGGGTGGAGCCGGGATCCTTGGAGGATGTGGCCGTAGAGCCTTTTCCGGGCGGACGGGTGGCAGTGCTTGCCGTCTCTTTGGAGGGGGAGTTCCTGTTTTATTGGCTTTTGTTTGACTGTTCCAACCGGGAATCCGGGAAATTCGCACAGGTTTTAGATCTGGTGCGGGACGCCAGCCTGTTTTTTTACCGGAATAAGCTGGACGGGCTGAACGCCCGCATGGAGAGCAGCAGAAGCCTTTCCGCGCAGCAGGAGATGCGCCGGGATCTGCGGCAGATAGAGGCAACGACCAGCATTGTGCAGCTTTTGGACAGCGACGATCAGCTGGAGGTTGTGATGGACAGATGGCTGTGTGCGGTGGGGGAACATTTACAGACGGAATCTGCGGAGATTTTCCGCTTAAACGCCGGCGAGCGCACGATGGATTTGCTGGGCGCATGGTGCAACAAAGGGATTATCTCTCCCTTTGACCGGACGGGCGGCCTGAATGCCTGTACCCTGTTTCAGACGGATAAGCCGCTGGTGTTCTCCACGGGAGCCATTCCCGGGGAACATATGTGGGAGGCGGATTATTACGGGTGGTCCGCAATCATGGTATTTCCGATTGTGCTGCGGGGGCAGGAGGACGGCATGGTATTCACGGTGGAATACCGGGCAGGGTACCACAACTGGACTTCCTCGGAAATCAAGTTTGCCTCGGATGCGGTGAAACTTTTGCAGAGTATCCTGACCAGACGGATTCAGAACGATTCGCTGGCGGGTTCTTATGCGGCCTTGGAGGCCGTTTTGGAGAATGTGGGCTGTGCCGTCTATGTGGCGGACAGACAGACGGGCAATATGCTGTTTGCCAATCGGAGGCTGCGCAATACCTTTGCCTCGGAGCTGCAGGACAACCGCTTTATCGAATTGGTGGAGCAGAAGTCGCCTAAGAACCGCGAGGGCGGCATGGCGGAGATCTTCCATGAGGGCAAAGGCCGCTGGTATGAGATGATCTACAAAGAGATCTCCTGGGTGGACGGCAAAAAAGAAATTTTGTATTCGCTCTATGATATTACGGATCGGAAGCTTTATCAGCGCAAGATCGAACAGCAGGCCAGCACGGATTTCCTCACGGGACTCTATAACCGCATGTGCTGTGAGCGGGATTTGGCCAGACAGATCGACGCCGCCAGAAAACAGGGGGAGACCGGCGCAATCCTGTATCTGGACTTGGATGATTTTAAACATATCAACGACGGGCTGGGACATCAGTACGGCGACGTGCTGCTCAAGGCGATCTCCCATTCCCTGCAGCGGATAGAGGGGCTGGCCGGCTGCTGTTACCGCATGGGCGGCGACGAGTTTGTGGTGGTGGTTTCCCCGGAGGCGTACCGCAGGATCGACGGGATTCTGGAGGACGTCAGGGATGTTTTCAGCAAGCCGTGGTATCTGAAAGACGCGGATTATTACTGCACCGCCAGCATGGGACTGGTCACGTTCCCGGATGCGGGAGATTCCGTGGCCGATCTGATTCAGAAGGCGGACATCGCCATGTACGAGGCCAAGAAGGGCGGCAAGAACCGTCTGGCCAGATACAGCGAGAGTATGCATTCCGAGTCGGGCAGACGGCTTGATATGGAGAAAAATATGCGGGACGCGGCGGCTGGCGGATGCGAGGAGTTTGAAGTCTATTTCCAGCCGATTATGGATATTCAGCAGGATGCGCCCGTGTGCGAGGGCGCGGAGGCGCTGCTTCGCTGGAACAGTTCCAGACAGGACTTTATGGCTCCGGCGGAATTTATTCCGCTGGCGGAGTATCTCGGGCTGATCAATCCCATCGGAAACCATGTGCTTCTGGAGGCCTGCCGGTGCTGTAAAAAATGGAATGAGGACGGCCATCCGGACTTGAAGGTGAGCGTGAACCTGTCCGTGGTACAGCTTTTGCAGAACAATATTGTGGAGTGTGTGCAGGATGCGCTCAGGGAAACGGGATTGAAACCGTCGAATCTGACGCTGGAGGTCACGGAGAGTCTGGCGATCAATGACATGGAGCGCATGAAAGAGATTTTAAGTCGGATCAAGGCATTGGGCGTCAAGATCGCTTTGGACGATTTCGGAACGGGGTATTCTTCCCTGAACCATATCCGCGAGATTCCGCTGGATATGATTAAGGTGGATCAAAGCTTTGTCAAGGAACTGGCGGAGGACGCGTATTCGCAGTCCTTTATCAAGATGGTGGCGGAGCTGGGGGAGACCATCGGCGTGAGCATCTGTGTGGAAGGCATCGAAGGACCTGCTCAGTACAAAGTCCTGCAGGGAATGAAGGTAAAATATGTGCAGGGGTATTATTTTGACAGGCCGATGCCGCGGGAAGAGTTTGAGGAAAAGTATCTGTGATAGAAGGAGGAAACATTATGTTGTCATTGGAGCAGGAGTTGAAAGGAAACGCGTATCCCGGCAGGGGAATCGTCATCGGGCGTTCGCCGGACGGGAAATATGCGGTGGCGGCGTATTTTATCATGGGCAGAAGCGTCAACAGCCGGAACCGCGTGTTTGTGGCGGAAGGCGAGGGAATCCGGACGCAGGCCTACGATCCCTCCAAATTGGAAGACCCAAGCCTGATTATCTATGCGCCGGTGCGTGTGCTGGGAAATGATACCATCGTGACGAACGGCGATCAGACGGACACGGTCTACGACGGGCTGCAGGCGGGGAAAACTTTCGAGCAGTCCCTGCGGACGCGGGAATTTGAGCCGGACGAGCCGAACTATACGCCTCGGATTTCCGGGATCCTGCACGTGGAAAACGGCGGATTCTCCTATGCCCTGTCGATTTTAAAGAGCAATCACGGTGATCCCGGCTGTTGTAACCGCTATACTTATACTTATGACCAACCCGCGGCGGGAGAGGGACGGTTCCTTCATACTTATCTGCATGACGGCAGTCCGCTGCCCAGCTTTTACGGGGAACCGAAGGAAGTGGAGATAAGCGATGACATGGACGCTTTTACCTGGATGCTTTGGAACAGCCTGAACGAGGAAAATAAGGTCTCCCTTTTTGTGCGTTATATCGACATCGCTACGGGGGAATACCGCACGGAGATCCGAAATAAAAATGTGTAGTGGTGAGTACGCCGCTGCGATATCATGCAAGGAGAGAAAATCATGAACGAAATGGAACTAAAATACGGATGTAATCCCAATCAGAAGCCTTCCCGTATTTATATGGAAGACGGCGGCGAGCTTCCCGTGGACGTCTTAAACGGAAAGCCCGGGTATATCAATTTTCTGGACGCTTTCAACGGGTGGCAGCTGGTGAAGGAGCTGAAGGCGGCCACGGGACTTCCCGCCGCCACTTCCTTCAAACATGTGTCGCCTGCGGGTGCGGCGGTGGGACTTCCGTTGGACGAAACGCTGGCCAGAATTTATTGGGTGGAAGATCTGGGCGAACTTTCTCCATTGGCGTGCGCTTATGCCAGAGCCAGAGGGGCGGACAGAATGTCTTCCTTCGGTGATTTTATCGCCCTGTCCGACGTCTGCGATGTGGACACGGCCAGACTGATTAAGCGGGAGGTGTCCGACGGAGTGATCGCCCCCGGCTACACGGACGAAGCGCTGGCCATTTTGAAAGAGAAGAAAAAGGGCGGCTACAATGTGATTCGGATAGACGCTTCCTATGCACCCGCCCCGGTGGAGCGCAAACAGGTCTACGGCGTCACGTTTGAACAGGGAAGAAACGAGCTGGATATCGACGGCGGCCTGCTCTCGAACATTGTCACTGCCAACAGAGAAGTTCCCGAGTCCGCATTGATTGATATGAAGGTCGCGCTGATTACCTTGAAATATACACAGTCGAACTCCGTATGCTATGTCAAGGGCGGTCAGGCCATCGGTATCGGCGCGGGGCAGCAGTCCCGCATCCACTGTACCAGACTGGCGGGACAGAAAGCGGACAACTGGTTCCTGCGCCAGTCTCCGCAAGTGCTGGGACTTCAGTTTGTGGACGGCCTTGGCAGGGCGGACAGGGACAACGCCATCGACGTCTATATGGGCGACGAGTACATGGATGTGCTGGCGGACGGCGCATGGGAGAAAATTTTCAAGGTAAAGCCCGAGGTGTTTACCCGGGAGGAAAAGCGGGCATGGCTGGATCGGATGCAGGATGTGACGCTGGGATCCGACGCCTTTTTCCCCTTTTCCGACAATATCGAGCGGGCGCATAAGAGCGGCGTGAAATATATTGCCCAGCCCGGCGGCTCCGTGCGGGACGACGCCGTGATCAACTGCTGCGACAAATACGGGATGGTGATGGCCTTTACGGGGATTCGGCTGTTCCATCACTGAGGATCAAAAGAATGCAGGAAAGGATAGGAAATTATGAGTGACAACATGGAAGAAAAGCCGGAGCGGGAGAGCCGGAATTTTATAGAGCAGGAGATCGACAAAGATCTCGCCGAGGGCGTGTATGACGAGGTACACACCCGCTTTCCCCCCGAACCCAACGGCTATCTGCACATCGGACATGCCAAGAGCATATTGCTGAACTATGGTCTGGCGCAGAAGTATCACGGCCGCTTCAACATGCGGTTTGACGACACCAATCCCACCAAGGAGGACGAGGAGTTTGTGGAGTCCATCAAGGCGGATGTGGCGTGGCTGGGCGCGGACTGGGAGGATCGCCTGTTTTTCGCCTCCGATTATTTCGGACAGATGTATGAGGCGGCGGTGAAGCTCATCCGGAAAGGCAAGGCCTATGTGTCGGATCTGACGGCGGAAGAGATCAAGGAATACCGCGGCACCTTCGAGACGCCCGGGCGGGACGATCCCTCCTGCGGCCGCAGCGTGGAAGAAAACTTAAAGCTGTTTGAGGAGATGAAGGAGGGAAAATACGGAGACGGGGAGAAAGTGCTGCGCGCCCGTATCGATATGGCTTCCCCCAACATCAATCTGCGGGATCCGGTCATTTACCGGGTGGCTCATATCAGACACCACAACACCGGGGATGCATGGTGCATTTATCCCATGTATGATTTTGCGCATCCGGTGGAGGACGCCATCGAGGGGATTACCCACTCCATCTGTACGCTGGAGTTCGAGGATCACAGACCGCTCTACGACTGGGTGGTGCGGGAACTGGAGTATCCTAACCCGCCCAGACAGATCGAGTTTGCGAAGCTCTATCTCACCAATGTGGTGACGGGCAAACGCTATATCAAGAAACTGGTGACGGATGGGATTGTGGACGGCTGGGACGACCCCAGGCTGGTGTCCATCGCGGCGCTCAGGAGAAGAGGCTTTACGCCGGATTCCCTCCGCATGTTCGTGGATCTGTGCGGAATTTCCAAGAGTCAGTCCTCCGTGGATTACGCCATGCTGGAATATTGTATCCGGGAGGATTTGAAGCCCAAGGCGCCCCGCTATATGGCGGTGCTGGATCCGGTGAAGCTCATCATCGACAATTATCCCGAGGAACAGACGGAGATGATGGAGGCGGCGAACAATCCGGAGAACGAGGCGCTGGGGAGCAGGCAGGTTCCCTTCGGGCGGGAACTTTATATTGAGCGGGAGGACTTCATGGAGGAGCCGCCCAAGAAATATTTCCGCATGTTCCCGGGCAACGAGGTGCGCCTCATGAACGCCTATTTTGTAAAGTGTACCGGGTGCGTAAAAGACGAAAACGGCAGAGTGGCGGAAGTACACTGCACATACGATCCCGCTTCGAGAGGCGGCAACAGCCCCGACGGGCGCAAAGTGAAAGGCACGATCCACTGGGTGGCGGCGGCACAGGCGCTTCCCGCCAAGGTGCGGCTGTATGAAAATCTGATCGACGAGGAAAAGGGAGTGTATAACGAGGACGGAAGCCTGAATTTGAATCCCAATTCGCTCACCGTTTTAGAGAACTGCTATCTGGAACCCGCCTTTGCAGGGGCGAAAGCCTACGACCGTTTTCAATTTGTGAGGCAGGGATTTTTCAATGTGGACGCAAAGGATTCCAAAGAGGACGCCTTAGTGTTTAATCGAATCGTTTCATTAAAGAGTTCTTATATATTGCCAAAACAGGAGGGATAATATGGCTGGATTGTTATCAGGATTAGGACTGGATGAGTTGGAGGGAGTCGATATTTATGCGGATCCCGGCAAGAAACAGAAGGAGGAACAGGAGGCCGTCAAGAACACGGTGGAAGAAAAGGATCTGATCTATGAGAAAGCCTTTGTCTGCCCGGTGTGTGATGCGAAGTTCACCAACAAGATCATGAAGACCGGAAAGGCGAGACTTCTGGGAATGGACAGAGATCTGCGCCCGATTCATGAGGGAGTGGATACACAGAAATACGACGTGCTGCTCTGCCCCAAGTGCGGTTATGCGGCGATCAGCAGATTTTTCACGCAGGTGACGTCCACACAGGCGAAGTTCATCAAAGAGCATATCAGCCAGAAAGTACAGCTGCGCGAATACAAGGGGGAGACTTACAGCTACGAGGAGGCGATAGAGCGCTATAAGCTGGCGCTTGCCAACGCGGTGGTAAAGCGCGCCAAGAACAGCGAGAAGGCGTATATCTGCCTGAAGAGCGCATGGATTTTCCGGGGATATGCCAAGTTTCTGGAAGAGTCCGGCGGCAGCGCCGACAAGATTCAGGAGGCGCGCGATATGGAAGCGGCGCATATGGAGAACGCCTATAAAGGGTTCACGGACGCCTGCCAGACGGAGAGCTTTCCCATGTGCGGCATGGACGAGATGACCATTGATTATCTGATAGCCGTGATGGCGTTCCGCTTTAAAGAGTACGATATCGCCAGCAAGATGGTGGCGACGATCATCACATCCCCCGTGGCCAACAACCGCACCAAGGATAAGGCCAGAGATTTGAAGGATGAGATTTTGGCGGAGATGAAAAAGGGGAAATAACGGATGTAATGTTCCGGCGGGGAGGGGATACCCTGATGTATGACATGACCATAAGATTACAGACCAATCATGACAAATGCCTGTATGAACAGATTTATGAGCATATCCGGCAGGAGATCTGGGAGGGGAGGCTGCTCGCCGGAGAGCGTCTCCCCTCCACCCGTTCTCTGGCGGAGTATCTTCAGGTGGCCAGAAGTACCGTGGACTACGCCTATGACCAGCTACAGAGCGAAGGGTATATCGAGGCAAGACCTTACCGGGGATATTTTGTGTGTCCCATCGAGGAGCTGCTGGGGGTTGCGCCGGGATCGGAAAACTCTCCGGATGCATCAGGAGCCGCAAAGTCCTGCCAAGTCTGTGCGGGAGAAGCGGACGCGGGTGGGGAACGCTATGATTTTTCTCCCCATGGAATCGATATGTCGGGGTTTCCGTTCAGCGTGTGGAAGCGTATTCATAAAAATATTTTCAATGACGGAAACAGCGAACTCTTTGCCCGCGGGGAGCCGCAGGGAGATTATGACCTGCGGCTGACGATCAGCCGGTATCTGCATTCGTCCAGAGGGGTGAACTGCGCGCCGGAACAGATTATCGTGGGGGCGGGAAACGATTATCTGCTGATGCTTTTGGAGAAGATTCTGGGGCGGAATGTGGGAATCGCCATGGAGAATCCCACCTATATGCGGACATGGAGAATTTTTGACTCTTTTGCCTATCGGGTGGCCGCGGTACCCATGGACGAGAACGGGATGCGGGTGGACAAGCTGGAACGGACGCGGGCGAGGGTGGCCTATGTCATGCCCTCCCATCAGTTTCCCACGGGGACGGTGATGCCCATCGGGAGAAGGACGGAGCTGTTAAAGTGGGCGGACGGGGCGGAGGACCGCTATCTGATCGAGGACGATTACGACAGCGAATTCCGTTACCGGGGGAAACCCATACCGTCGCTGCAGTCCTCGGACGAACACGGGAAGGTAATCTATGTCGGCACATTTTCCAAGGCTATCGCCCCGGCGATCCGCGTCAGTTACATGGTGCTGCCCAAGACGCTGTTGGAAGTCTACCGCAGGAACTGTTATTTTTATTCCTGCACGGTGTCCCGAATCGACCAGCGGGTGCTGAACGAGTTCATCCGGGACGGCTATTTCGAGAGGCATCTGAATAAGATGCGCAAAATTTACCGCGCAAAACATGATCTGCTGCTCGGGGAGCTTGCGGCCTTTGCGGGGCGGTTTGCCGTCTCCGGGGAACATGCGGGACTCCATCTGCTGCTTGCGGCGAAAGGAGAGTGTACCGAGCGGGACCTGCTGCAGCGGGCGGCGGAGCGGGACGTGAAAGTCTACGGGCTTTCCGAAAGCTGTGTGGAGGCCGTGGACGGACGGGCGACTGTGCTTCTGGGATTTGGCGCCATGGGGGAGGAAGCCATCAGAGAGGGAATCGCGAGATTAAAAGAAGCGTGGCTGTGACCACGCTTCCGGAATGGAGCCTCTTAATTTGAACTTTGATAACCGTTATTTTTTGTCCGCGTCATCGTCGTCGAAAAACTCTTCGGAGGATTCCTCTTCGGCGGGAGCGTCTTCGTCAAAGAAGTCCTCGACGGCCTCTTTCACCTCGTTGGCCGCGGTCTGTGCGGTCTGGGCAATTTGCTCGGAGAGAGGCGTGAAAGAACTGTCGTCCCCGGACTGCGCCTGCCCGGACGTCTCTTCGGCGGGTGCGCCCTCATGGTTCAAAGGCACATAAGTACGGGAATTGTCATCCTCCACATCCTCGCTGAAATCGTCGTAATCGTCATCTGATTCGTCCATCAGTTCAGAATCCTTTTTCTGCATATAATAGTAGGCGGCAGCACCGGCAGCTCCGATCGCTGCGGTGAATAACAGGAATTTACCAAATTTTTTTGCCATGTGCATCTCCTTTCCAATGAATTCCAGATTGATATCTCTATATTAATACTATTTTGTGAAATTGAAAAGAGAATATGTGTAAATTTTTAAAAATTTCATTTTTGAGACGGAGGATTTGCGGTTGAAAGCTGTCTCCGAGTATGATACACTAGAAAGGCGCGGCGGAAATCCCGTGAGAACGGAGTACAGACAGATGAACGGCAAGTTTTTCGACTTAAAGAAAGAAAAACAGGATAGAATGATCAATGCGGCCTTGAAGCTGTTTGCGCTGCACGGCTACCGCCATGCGAGTACGGACGACATTGTCCGGGAGGCCGGCATCAGCAAGGGGCTGTTGTTCCATTATTTTGAGAGCAAGCTGGGAACCTATACGTTTGTCTATGACTACAGTGTGCGCTATATGATTCTGGAGCTGGGAAATATTCCCGCGGAGGAGACGGATCTGTTCGAGATCGTCAAACAGATCGAGGCGGCGCAGATGCGCGCTATGAAGGGATATCCCTATATGCAGCAGTTTTTAAACCGCTCCATGTCGGAAGATGTGAGCGAGGCGCTGATCGCCATTGAGGAGAAGCGCAATCTCCTGCTTGACGCCTACGACGCCCTCTACAGCCGGGCGGATTACACGAGCCTGCCTGCGGATGTGCCGGGCGAGAAACTGCGTCAGGTGATGGAATACATCGTCAAGGGACTGATGACGGAACGTTTTCAAGACGCCTCTTTCCAGCCCGATATGCTGTACCGGGAGATCTGCGATTATCTGGAAATGATGCGCAGACTGGTCTGTCGGTAGCGTTTTCGCTTTTATTTCTGCATTTTATAGTCGGGGTCGGCGGGATAGCCACCCTTTAATTTCTGCATCCCGCGCTGGATGGCGTCTTTAGAATTTTTCCAGTCGGCGTCCTTGTTGCGGTAGTCGAATTTTTCCACCATCCATGCCACGTCTTCCGCCACGCGGCTCATATTTTCCTCCATCAGCGCAAACACCATCCGGTAAAAGGGTTCTTTTTCCTTGTCGGAAAGTTTCCTGTCCGCCGCATCGCACAGGTCGCCGAAATGGGGCAGGCAGAACCCTTTGCTCTTTTGGATTTTTTCCCGGAATTCCCCGTCGTTTTTGTAGAGATAGAAAAAGGTGTCCATATAACGCTCATAAGTCTCGGCGTAATGGCTGCAGATATAGCAGGACGCCTCCTTTTCGCGCACCCACATGCTGACCGCGTTGGACTCGCCGGGGGATTTCATCAGCTTATTCTTGAGGGAAGACCTGCCGGGTTTGAAGTCTGCAAATTTCCCCTTCATTTCCGCGATCATGCGCATATAGTGCGTCTTTAAAATCCAGGCGTTTCCCAGCGTGTTCCCGTAGTCGAACATTTTCCGGAAATGGTTCCGGCAAAAGCCCGCCCGGTCGGTCATGTCCCGGATATCCGCCTCCATATAAGAGGAGCCGCTGCCCAGCACAAAATCCAGAAGATCCTGCTCAATGCTGCGCTCGATAAAACAGAAAGGGCATTCCTCCTGCGCATTCACGGCGTCGTTTAAGGGAATGGTGTAAAGCTGTTCTTTCATCTGGGATCCTTTCCGGCTTCCGCCTTGTCCGTGTGGTCTTTGTCTGACTCTTATTTTACTGCAAAACATAAATCTTGGCAACATTACATAAATATTACAGGTTTGTAACGATTTGTATTATAAAATTAAGAAAAATTTTGTTGTATCTTGTCGAAATACAAGATAGTATAATAGGCAGAGACAAAAAGAAAGATGTGATTATTCTTGGTATTCAGCAGCGTGGAATTTCTGCTCTATTTCCTCCCGCTCTTCTTCATTTTGTATGGCCTGACTCCTGACAGATGCAAAAATTTTACGCTTCTTGTGGGAAGCCTTGTTTTCTATACGCTGGGCGAACCGCGGTATCTGGCGCTTTTGCTGGGATCCGTTCTGGTAAATTATGGGATCGGCAGGCTGCTCGGGAAGCGGGCGGGATATCGAGAGCAGTATAAAAATAGAAACAGTAAAAAGAATAGGGCAAGATACAAAAATTATATCGGATGGCTCAAGGTGTTGATGATTCTGGCGGTGGCGGGGAACGTGGGCGTCCTGCTGGTCTTTAAGACGGCCGGGGAAGGAGAGACGCTGCCGCTGGGCGTGAGTTTTTACACGTTTCAGATCTTGTCGTATCTGCTGGACGTCTATCGGGGAGAGATTCCGGCGGAGCATTCCCTGATCAAAACGGCGACTTATGTGGTCATGTTTCCACAGCTGGTCTCCGGGCCGATCATAAAGTATGGGGAAGTGGAGGCGGCGCTGTCCAAACGGCGGATGACTTGGCGCAGCCTCCAGAGCGGACTGAAGCTGTTCACGCTGGGGCTTGCGGCGAAAGTGCTTTTGGCGGACCGGATAGGGCTTTTGTGGAACGATGTGCAGGTGCGCGGTTTCGAGAGCATTTCCACCCCGCTGGCGTGGCTGGGCGCTCTGGCCTATTCGATGAAAATTTATTTTGATTTTGCCGGATATTCCCTTATGGCCATGGGGCTGGGAGCCATGATGGGCTTTTCCCTGCCCGAGAATTTCAAGACGCCCTACATGGCGAAGTCCGTGCGGGATTTCTACCGCAGATGGCATGTGACGCTGGGACGGTGGTTCCGCAATTATGTCTACATTCCGTTGGGCGGAAACCGCAGAGGAGAGCTGTGTACGGTGCGGAATCTCCTGATCGTCTGGGCGCTGACCGGACTGTGGCATGGAGGCCGGGGCAATTTTCTGATCTGGGGGATTCTGCTTTGGGGGATCATTGTGCTGGAACGGCAGATAGAACGGTTTCTGGAGAACCGTTCCACCGGCGGAAAAAAAGTGTGGAAACGGATGCGGATTCTGCCCCGTCTTTATCTGTGGGCGGTGATTCCGGTGACTTGGATGTGTTTTGCCATCACGGATGTGCCGGAGCTTTTCGTCTATCTGGGGAGGATGTTCGGAGCGGCGCCCGGGGCGGTCGTTCTGCGGAATGACTGGCTTGCCGCGCTGCAAAGCTACGGAGCGCTCTTTGCGGTCTGCTTCGCCGCCTGTACGCCTTTGGTGAAAAGAATTTTCCGCAGATGGAAGGACAGCATGGCGGGAAATGTGATTCTGGCGGCTCTGTTCTGGATCTGTGTGTGGCGCGTTTTGGTGGAGGGGAACAACCCGTTTATGTACTATTCTAGTTTTTAAGGAAAGTTTTGCGGCGAAGTGTTTGGAGGGATTGTCACGGATACGGGATTGATACAAAATAGAATCAGTAGAATCAATAGAATCAGCGGACGGTACCGGGTGGGAAGCTACCCGGTTCTTCTGGCGGTGTTCGGCTGCGTCTGCCTGACGGCCACAGGCAGCTGGCAGGTTTATACGGAACCGATTGAGCGCGGCGCGGCGAAGATTTGGCAGCTGGCGGTGGAAGGATGGGAACTGCCGCCTGAAAGCGGAGGCTTGGCCGCGGAGGAAGGAACTCAGATAAAAGATCAGATGAGCGGTCAAAATCCGATAGAGATTTCCGGGCAGACGCCCGAAAATGCGGTCGGAGCCTCAGACGGCGCAGGCCGGGAAGAGAGCGCGCCGGAAGGCGGAAACGGCGGTGGAGAGGCCGGGGAGGATCCGCAGACGTACCCGCGGGAGCCGGTTTATTATGAAGTGGAGGACAGTTATTTTGCCGACGCGGTTTTTATCGGGGATTCCCGCACAGTGGGGCTGTATGAGTACGGCGGCCTTGAGGAGATCAGCGACTTTTACGCTTCCACGGGGCTGACCGTGTATAAATTGTTTACGGATAAAATTGTGGCGGCGCCGGGGCAGAAGAAAAAGATCACGGTGGAGGAAGCGCTGACACAGCGGCAGTTTGCCAAGATCTATCTTATGATCGGCATCAACGAGATGGGAACCGGCACGGTGGAGAGTTTTCTGGCAAAATATGCGGAGTGCGTGGAGCAGCTTAGGGAACTGCAGCCGGACGCGGTGATCTGTCTGCAGAGCATTATGCGGGTGACGCAAGAGCGCTCCGAACAGGGCGACTATATCACCAATGAGGGAATTGACGCGCGCAACGAAGGGATCGCGGCCATGGCAGACAATGAACATGTCTTTTATCTGGACGTCAATCAGGCGGTGTGCGACGAGACGGATGCGCTGACGGCGGATTATACCCACGACGGCGTCCATCTGAAAGCGCAGTATATCGCGCTCTGGAAAGCGTATTTGGAGAGCCATGCGGTGACGCCGGAGTAGGGAGCGGTTGAGAAGGAATCGTTTTTCACAAGGACTCTTTATCAAAGATTTGGAAAACTATTGCCTGTCATCCGCAAAATCGGTATAATGTCTATAGAAGAAAATGCGGGAAGGTGATGGCGTTTCGCAGACGCCCAAAAACAAAAAAGAGTGAGGTATGAGCGATGGAGCTGAAGGAGAAACTGCAAAAGGCTTTAGAGGCCGTGGAAAACGGCGATGCTGCAGCGGCGGGGGAGGCTGTGGCAGATTTGAAGGCGTTGCCCAGAACGGCGGAGGGGATTTTTGACCTGACGTGCGTGGACGGGGACATATGGAGCGCGGCGGGGCTTGCCTATCCGGTGTATGTGGCGTATGAGACGCTCTGTAACAAGAAAGAGGGGTATCCCGACCTGATCGCGCAGATGCGCGTGTGGAACGGGATGCTGCAGGCGGACTATTCTTTTGGACATGCGGCCAAGGCGGCGGATCTGTGGATCCATACGCTGCAGTACATGAGTCCCGAGATCTACGAGTATTACAGGGAGCTGATGGATCTTTTCAAGGCCAATGTGCGGGAGACGCTGGCGAAGTTTTACGATACGAATGCCGCCAAAGACGCTGCGGACGCCGAGTTGTTCAAGGCGGCGGTGCTGCAGGCCTGCGCGGCGGACATTCTGCTGGCCGAAAAATACGAGAAGAGAGTGTAAAAATAGAATAGGAGACGGAGCATATGGAGATCAAGCAGATTATGAGCACCGCCCGAAGCGCGACCATCGAGATTGCAGACGGCGGCAGACATTTTACGAAAAAACCTTATGTGGTGTATGTAAACGGTGAGAGCCACGGTGTAACCGACAGGACGATCACCTCTTTATTTGATTTGGTTCCCGATACCAAGCAGGTGGTGGAGGTATTCTCCTGTGCGGACGAAGCCGCAGGCACAAAGGGAGAGAAGCTGGGGGAACTCTGTTTCAAGACCGCATATGAGTTCGTCACGTTGAATGTGAGGAAATTCGGCGCAAAAGGCGACGGAGAGCATGACGACACGCATTTTATTCAGTCGGCGATCATGGCATGTCCCGAGAACAGCAGAGTGTATGTTCCTGCGGGGACCTATCGGATCACCAGTCTGTTCTTAAAGAGCCATATCAGGCTGGAGCTGGCGGAAGGGGCGGAGCTTCTGGCGTTCACGGATCGCACCAAGTTCCCCACGTTCCCCGCTATGATCGAGAGCTACGACGAGACGGACGAGTACAATCTGGGTACCTGGGAGGGAAATCCGCTTCCCATGTTTTCCGGCATCATCTGCGGAATCGGCGTGGAGGATGTGGTGATTTACGGGCGGGGTACCATCAACGGAAACGCGTCGAAGGAGAACTGGTGGCACAATCCCAAAGTGATGAACATTGCGTTCAGGCCGCGTCTGTTCTTCATCAGCGGCTGTCGGGATATCACGTTGCAGGGTGTGAAATTCTGTAATTCCCCCTCTTGGACGCTGCATCCGTATTTCAGCGACAATCTGCGTTTTATCGGCCTTACGGTGCAGAATCCTTCCGACTCGCCCAACACCGACGGACTGGATCCCGAGTCCTGCAAAAACGTGGAGATCACGGGTGTGCGGTTTTCGCTGGGCGACGACTGTATCGCCGTCAAGAGCGGGAAAATTTATATGGGCAGAAAGCACAAGACGCCCTCCGAGAACATCCGGATCCGCCAGTGCCTCATGGAGAACGGACACGGCGCGGTGACGTTAGGGAGCGAGATGGCGGGCGGCGTGGTGAATCTGACCGTGGAGGATTGCATTTTCCGCCACACGGACAGGGGACTGCGGATCAAGACCCGCAGAGGCCGGGGAAAAGATGCGATTTTGAGCAATATTACGTTCCGCAATCTGACGCTGGATCATGTGATGACGCCCCTCGTGGTGAATGCGTTCTATTTCTGTGATCCGGACGGAAAGACCCGGTATGTCCAGTCCAGAGAGCCGTATCCCGTGGACGACCGCACGCCGGCGATCAAGAAGATGGTGTTTGAAAATATGGAATGCACCAACTGCCATGTGGCGGCAGGGTACTTCGACGGTCTGCCCGAGGCGAAGATCGAGGAGATCTATATGAAAAATATCTCCATCAGCTATGCGGAGGACGCCAAGTGCGATGTACCCGCCATGTCCGAAGGGGTGGAGAAGAGCAGCAAACGCGGACTTTTCGCCAGAAACGTGTCCAGACTGACGCTGGACAATGTAAAGATTACCGGACAGACAGGAGAGGCCTATGAATTCGAGGGCGTGGACGATCTGGAACAACTATAAAATCAGCGTGGAATTTGCCGCCGATTGAGACGGCGCAACCGGAAGGTTGGATAAAAATGCGTATTCAACCGTAGATATGAAGGCGCGCCGCAGCGCGCAGATAGGAATTCATATGCAGTTAGGAATCCGATTACATGACACGAAGAAGCTCCCCTTTGAGGAGCGCATCGCAGATGTGAGCCAGCTCGGTTTTCGGTGCGGACATCTGGCGCTGGCGAAGGTCATAGACGAGTTTCCCACCACGGACGAGGCTTTGACGCCGGGGCTTGCCATGTATCTGAAAAATGTGTTCGCCAAGAATCAGGTGGATATCGCGGTGCTTGGGTGCTATTTGAATCTGGCCAATCCCAATCCGGAGAAGCTAAAGCAGATCACGCACCGCTATATGGCGCATATCCGTTTCGCATCGTGGCTTGGCTGCGGTGTGGTGGGAACGGAGACGGGAGCGCCCAACGAGAGCTACACCCATGTGCCGGAGTGCCATGGGGAGGAGGCGCTTCAGACCTTTATCAAAAATCTCCGCCCCGTGGTGCGGTATGCGGAGCAGATGGGCGTGGTGATGGCCATCGAGCCTGTGTGGAAGCATATCGTGTGCAATCCCACGAGGGCAAGGCGGGTGCTGGATGAGATCGGCTCCCCCAATCTACAGATTATTTTGGATCCCGTGAATCTGCTGGATATCTGTAACTACAAGGATCAGGTGGCTATTGTGGACGAGGCTGTCGAGGTTTTGGGCGGGGATGTGGCCATGGTGCATCTGAAGGATTTTGTGGTGGAGGAGAATAAGCTGGTATCCGTGGGAGCGGGGCTGGGACAGATGGACTATACGTCCGTCATGAAGTTCATGAAGACCAGAAAACCGTTTATCCACGCTACGCTGGAAAATACTACGCCGGAGAATAATCTTCAGGTGAAAGCGTTTGTGCAGGATCTGTATGACAAGGCATGAGATAAAAGCGGATTGGTAAACGAGGGGGATCGACGAGAACTATCGATGAGAATAGGGGACTGAGCGCTATGAAGAGATTACGGAGCCGGAGAGGCCGGCTGGTCTTGTGGCTGGCGATGCTGGCGCTGTTGCTGAATACGGGCTGCGGCGTTTGGACCACGGGCGGCGAAGCACAGCAGGAGACAATGGATCGGGCAATCTCTGCGGCAGCCTCGCCGGCCGCAGAATCTTCGAAACCGATGGAATCCGTATCCGGGGCGGAGTTGTCTGAGCCGGAAGCGTCTGCTCCCGGGGAGAAACCATCGAAACCGGTGGAATCCGTATCCGGGGCGGAGTCGTCTGAGCCGGAAGCGTCTGCTCCTGTAGAGGAATCCTTGGAACCGGAGTTGTTGGACGAGGACGGCAGTTACACCAGCTGTGAGGACGTGGCGCTGTATCTGGAGACTTATGAGCGGCTGCCGGGTAACTTCATCACGAAGAAGGAGGCGCAGGCGCTGGGATGGACGGGCGGTTCTCTGGAACCTTATGCGCCGGGAAAGTGTATCGGCGGCGATCGTTTCGGAAATTATGAGAAGCTTTTGCCGGAGGCGGAAGGCCGCAGCTATAGGGAATGCGATATCGACACGCTGGGGGCGGACAGCCGCGGGGCGAAACGCATCGTCTACTCCGACGACGGGCTGATTTATTACACGGAGGATCACTATGCCAGCTTTACCCTGCTGTATGACTGACGGTTCAGGAGATCCGGCGTCAAGCGGCGGCTGCGGCAGGAGAGGCATAGGGAGGAATTGTATGAGATATGAGATTGATCTGCGGAATGTCCGGACCAGAGAGGCGTTTCATGACCGGATTGAGCAGACGGTTCCCTGTCCTGTCTATTACGGCAGAAATTTGGACGCATTCTATGATGTTTTGACGGAGCGCGGCGGGATCGGGGAATTGGTTTTTCGCCACATGGAGGAGTTTAGGCGGGAGATGCCCGCTTATGGGGCGGCGCTTCAGGCGCTCTGCGCGGAGGCCGTGGAGCAGTGTCCGGGGCTTCGGATCAGCTATGCGGAGGAATCTGATTAGCTGCAGCGTGCGGAAGGGCTGGAATTCCCAAGGGTTAGAATTTCCAGAAAGAAATTTGCGCCGCAGGGCGCAGAAATGAGGATGAGGAATGTATACAGACGGACAGATTTATATGGGACTGGCTGACGGACAGCGTGTGAATATGCAGCTTTCCATGGCGAACCGCCACGGGCTGATAGCGGGCGCAAGCGGTACCGGCAAGACGATTACCATGAAGGCGATGGCGGAGTCGTTCTCAGATGCGGGCGTCCCCGTGTTTTTGTGCGATGTAAAGGGGGATGTGTCGGGGCTTGCGGAACCCGGCGTCTCTTCCGAGAGCATGGAGAAGCGCATCGACAAATTCGGAATCCGGGAAGCGTTCTCCTATAAAGCATATCCGGTGTGTTTCTGGGATATCTATCAGGAGAACGGACATCCCGTGCGCGCCACTATCTCCGATATCGGGCCGGATATTTTGTCCAGAATTCTGGGACTCACGCCCACGCAGGAGGGCGTGCTGAATATTATTTTCAAAATTGCAGATGACAGGGGGCTGCTGCTCATCGACTTGAAGGATCTGCGCACCACCATCAATTATGTGGCGGAACACAGGGATGAGTATACGCTTTCCTACGGCAACATGTCCACGCAGTCGCTGGGGAGTATCGTGCGGGCGCTGCTGCCGCTGGAGACGCAGGGGGGCGATCTGTTTTTCGGCGAGCCGGATCTGGACATCTTCGACTGGATCCGCACGGATGTGTACGGAAAGGGAATGGTGAATATTCTGGACTGTGTGAAATTGGTGCAGAATCCCACGCTCTATGCCAGCTTCCTGCTCTGGATGATGGCGGAACTGTTTGAGAAACTGCCCGAGGCGGGCGATTTGGAGAAGCCCAAGCTGGTATTTTTCTTTGACGAGGCGCATATGCTCTTCTCCGACGCGCCCAAGGTGCTGGTGCAGAAGATTGAGCAGGTGGTAAAGCTGGTGCGTTCCAAAGGGGTGGGGATCTATTTTGTGACCCAGAGTCCCGGCGATATTCCCGACTCGGTGCTGGCGCAGCTCTCCAACCGGGTACAACATGCGCTGCGGGCTTATACGCCATCCGAGCAGAAAGCGGTGAAGGTGGCGGCGCAGTCGTTCCGCGTGAATCCGGCGTTCAAGGCGGAGGACGTGATTATGGAGCTGGGCGTGGGCGAGGCTCTGACCTCTTTTCTGGATGCGGAAGGGGTACCCGGCATGGCGCAGCGCACTTCGATCATTTGTCCGCAGAGCCTGATGGGGCCTGTGGAGGAAGCGGCCAGACGGGGACTGATGGCAAGGGACGGCATGAACAAGTACGATCAGGCTTATGACGGCAACTCAGCCTATGAGGTACTCACGGGGCAGATGGAGCAGGAGGCCACACAGGAACAGCTGGCGGCAGAGCGGGCGCAGCTTGAGAAGGATCAGAAAGCATTCGAGGCGCGGAAAGCCAAAGAGGAAGCCGCAGCTCAGAAGCAAAAGGAGAAGGCCGAGGAGGACGCCCGGAAAAAGAAGGAGAAAGAGGAGGCCGCCGCACAGAAGAAGCGGGAACAGGCAAACGAGAGGAGAAAGAACCAGATCGAGCGTCAGCTCATCAACACGGGAATGCAGGTGTTCAAGCGGGGAGTCCTCAACACTTTGTTCAAGAAATAGGGAAGACGTAAATTTGCTCCGTCATCGGGCGGTATCCGGCCATGGGCAGGACCTTCGATGGTGGGGCAGATTTGTCTTTAGGCGGGGGTGGGAATCTGAAGATACACTTAAGATTTCCTTAAATATGATAGTTTATCATTGTGTCGTTCACCAAATTCTGTTATGGTATATTCTGTAGAATTTTGTTCGGCAAAGTTCTGAGTGGCGGGTTTTGATCGGCAAGGTTTTGTTTGGCAAAGTTCTGAGTGGCAGGGTTCTGATTGGTATCGTTTGGATTGATGAATTTTGATTTGCGCTTTCGGTGGGAAGCGTTTGGGAGACAGGCAAGTGGAAGGAATGATGAGGAAAATGGCAAATACACAAAATAAACGCCCGGCGCGCGGCAGGATTCGGAGGTTTCTGGCGTTTTGCATTCTGTTGACGGGACTGTGCGCCGTCTGCGCGGAGGAGAAGGTCTATGCCGAGGGCGCTGCTACAGGAAAGCTGGAGGATGTACTCTCCGGACATTTGATCTCCATCGAGGCGGAGATGATTCGGTCGGGCAGGGATACCTGCGATATCCGCGTCACGGTTGAGAATCCGGGAGAAAATTGGGAGGGAACCGCGCGTCTGCTGGTCGAACCGGGCCGGTACAGGCCGGTGACGGCCTATGACACGGTGCTGTCCCTGCCGCAGGGCAGTACGAAGCAGTTTGTCGTGCGGGTGCCGCAGGAGAGTCTGGAGGACATGTCCGGGACGGTACGGGTCGTTCTGTTGGACAAAAAATCCAACAAGAGTGCGGAGAGAGAGTTTACGCGCCTTTTGCAGCAAGACGCCAGCGCGCTTTCCATGGGGATTTTAAGCGACGCCTATTCGGATCTCACCTATCTGGATATGGGAGGAGAGACATTTTATTTTCAGTGCGCCGAATATCCGATCAGATTGGTGGAGCTTAAGCAGGAGAATCTGACGGAACTGCTGGATACGCTGACGTTTGTGGTGATTGACCAGTACAATACCGACGTGCTGGCCGAGGAGCAGACGGCGGCCATCGAGCGCTGGGTCGGCAACGGCGGCGTGCTTCTTGTGGGAACCGGGCGCTATGCGGAGGATACGCTTGGAGGATTTGATAATCTGGGAATCCGGTGTGTGGATGTACACGAGCCGGAGGAGAGTCAGCAGGGCGCGGTATATTTTTCTGCGGGCTTTCCGGAGCTTGCGATGGCGGAGCTGGAGGATGTGGCCGGGCAGTATAGTATAGGGACAAGTTATCTGGCCTATGTGCGTGATCTGGGGGACGGCGCTGTGGGCGTTCTGCCGTATGCGTTTACGGAATTGGGCAGATTGCACTCCGATTATGTGGAGGCGATCGGTCAGGAAGAGCTGGTCATGATGATTTTGAGCGAAGCGAGTTCGTCAGCCGCTTCGCGCTATAGCAGCTACAGTTCCGGCCATGACAGCGAAACTAACCGGTACCGCCTTTTGGGGCTTCTGGGCAATGCCTCTAATCAACTGCACTTCGGGGCGTTGAAAGCAATTGTGGTTTTGTATGTGTTCTTCGCCGGGCCGATTCTCTATCTGATTCTGCGCGCAGCCAAGAAGCGGGAGCTTTATTGGGTTATGGCGCCTCTGACTGCGCTTGTGGGGATTTTTCTGGTTTTTCTGGCAGGAAGAGGCTTCGAGGTGGCGAGTACCAGAGTTTACTCCGTGGCGGTGGAGAATCTGGACAAACAAGGGAATGGGCAGACATATCTGCACTGTTATGATGCGAATCACAGGGAATGGGATCTGCGTCTGGCCGAGGGACATGAATATGCGGGTCCTGTGGCGAAGGGCGGCGGTTACAACTACAGCGAGGACGAGCGCTATTATCACCATATCCGGAAGGAGGGCGACGCGCTGTACTTCGGGATCAATCCCTCATCCAATTTTGAGGACGGTTATTTCTGTGTGGGCGGCGCCGGGGGCGGGATCAGCGGAGATCTGGTGTGCGACGATATCCTGACCGGCTGGTCGAGCATTGGCGGGACAATCCGCAATGAGACGGACCGGGATTTCTGCTATTATGCGGTCGTTCTGGGCGATACCCTGTATGTGTTTGAAAACCTGCCCGCGGGAGAGACCAGAAGCTTGAGCGTCTCGGATGCGGTTTACACCAACAGCAATAGCTGGAGGGACGCGCCTTGGAGCGCCTATCTGTATGACTATATAGATGATATTTACGATGGCAAGAGGAAAGCGGATCTGGACGCCGTGGCGGCGCTGGGCGTGGGCGGCTGTACCGTGTCCGCGCAGAACACTTCGGCGGCGGGCATGGTCATCGGCGTGACGAAGAATTGGGAAAAGGCGGTGGACGACACTTGCAGCGAAGGGTCTTACGCATGTTTCTACAAAGTTTGGTAGGGGGACGATATGCTGTATATTAACAATTTGACGAAACATTACGGCTCCTTTACGGCGGTCAATCATCTGACCCTGCATATTCCCGAGGGAGATCTGTTCGGGTTTGTGGGACCTAACGGAGCGGGGAAGACTACGACGATCAGGATTGTCTGCGGCCTGTTGAAAGCGAGCGGCGGCACCGTGAGAATCGGAGGAACCACCGCGGCCGTGGGCAGTCGGGAGATGAAGCGCCTGATCGGGTATGTGCCGGATTTCTTTGGCGTGTATGATAATTTAAAAGTGCGGGAATATATGGATTTGTACGGCTCCATGTACGGGATGTACTCCCGGGATATCGCAAGGCTTGCGGACGATCTGCTGGAGCTTGTGAATCTCTCGGACAAGAAGGAATTTTATGTGGACACCCTCTCCCGGGGCATGAAGCAGCGGCTCTGCGTGGCGCGGGCGCTGCTGCACAATCCGAAACTGCTGATTCTGGACGAGCCTAGCTCCGGATTGGATCCCAGAGCCAGAGTGGAGATGAAGGAACTTCTGAAAAATCTGCATTCCATGGGCAAAACCATTGTCATCAGTTCCCATATTTTGTCGGAACTTTCCGAGATGTGCAACAGCATCGGCATCATGAACCGGGGGCAGCTTGTGACGGCGGGGCGGATCGAGGACATCATGCGGCAGCTTGCGGCGGGAACCCACATTCATATTCGGATTGCTTCCAATATGGAGGCGGCTGTGCGGATGATGAAAGAACAGGCGGGAGTCACGGTGGAATCCGTCCGAGAGAATGAGATGGTCATTTCCTACGGGGGATCGGACGAGGAGGTCTGCGCGCTCATCGGCGGGCTGATTCAGAACCAAGTGATTCTGACGGATTTCCACAGGGAAGAGGGCAGTCTGGAATCCTTGTTCATGCAGTTGACAGGAGGTGGCGTACAGTGAAGATACGGTTGAATCCCATTGTGAAGAAAGATTTGCAGGTGGCGGCCCGCAGTATGCGCTTAAGCTGGGGGCTGTTTGCCTATGAGGCGGTGTTGACCTTGATGTTCCTGCTGGCGCTGGCCATGATACAGGCGTCGTCCAACAATATTTACAGCGGCGGGAATATCTACAGTTCGCTGGTGGTTCTCTTTCCGGTACTGGCGGTAGCGCAGGTGGGTATCGTGGGATTGACGGTGCCGATTCTCACGGCCTCCTCCATATCGGGGGAGAAGGAGCGGCAGACCTTTGACATTATGCTGACTACCTGCATGTCCCCGTTTTCCATTGTATTGGGGAAAGTGTTTTCTGCGGTGCTGCGCATTTTATTCTTTGTGGCGGCAAGCACGCCGATCATGGCTCTGGCCTTTGTGGTGGGCGGCTTAAGTTGGATGTATTTGTTTTATTTCCTGCTGACGATTATTCTGCTGTCGGTTCTTTCGGGAAGCATCGGAATCTTTTGTTCTTCCGTGTGCCGGAAGTCCATAACGGCGGTGATTCTGTCCTTTACGGTCTATTTTATCATCACGGTTCTGTCCTTTGTGCCGTTGATCTTGAGAATGGCGTTGGGCTGGGCAAGCGCGGGGGAATCCATGCTGGTTCTGCTGTTCAATCCCATTATCTTTTTTGAAGAGTTCTTTATGCAGATCATGACCGGAGAGTCCCTGTTCGGGGGAGATGTTTTCACGCGCAGAAACGTTGGGTTTGTGACGTATCATCTGGCGCAGGGGAAGGTCTGGATGTTTACCTCTGCGGCCTGTATGCTGCTGTTGTCCCTGTTGTTCATGCTTGCGGCCGCATGGAAGGTCAATCCCATGCATTCTCCCTCCGGCCGGAGACGGGGCAGAAAGAGGTAAGGGCAGACGGCGGATTGGCGTGCGTTGCCGGAGACGGGGCAGGAAGCCTTCGGGAAACCCGGAGAGCATCCGCAAGAAATGGAAAGCAGATCGGGAAGAAATCGGGAACAGATCGGGATGGAATTGGAATGGATGGGATGGAAATGGAACGGCGAGAATTGATCGAGTCCATAAGAGCCTGCAGACGCAGGATGAATCTGGCGGGGCTGCTTTGCAAGCTCCTGTTTGCGCTGGGCGTGGGCGCAGGCGCGGGCGTCCTGTTTCAGGCGGCGGCGCTGTTTGTACCATTTTACGCGGCGAATCTCTACACGGCGGCGGCTTTGCTGCTCGCCGTGGCGGCGGGGAGTGCGGCGGCTTTCCGAAAGCGCGCCGCCATGGCGGAGGCTGCGCTTGTGATGGACGGATTCGGCTTTCAAGAGCGGATCGTCACGGCTTATGAGCATCTGGAGGAAGAGGATCCTTTGATTGTGCTGCAGCGGGAAGACGCGGTGAGACAGCTGCGGGCGCACGGCAGCCGGATCCGGATTCCGGTGTGGCCATCATGGAGACAGACGGCGCTGGTTCTGGCGTTGGTGGCGCTGATGACAGGCTTGGCGGCGCTGCCTTCCGCGGCGAAGAGCCGCGCGGGGGAGCTTCACAGGATTCAGGAGGAAGTCCGGGGAACAGAACAAGAGATCGAGGAGATTGTAAACGAACTGGAGGAGCTTGCGCAGGAGGAGCTGACGCCTGAACAACAGGCGGCGCTGCAGGAGATGATGGAGAGCCTGCAGTCCTCGCTGGCGGAGCATCAGCAGGCGGATTCTATGGAAGCGCTGGCGGCGGCCGGGGAAAAGCTCGACTATAAATATGAAGAGATGAGCAGCCGGCTGTCCGAGATTGCCCAGAGTCTGCAAAACGGCGCGGCGTCGCCCGTGACGGCAGAATCCATGCAGGCCATGGCCGATCAGATGCGGGAGAGGAGCGGACGGGAACCTTCCGGCGGCCCCAGCCTCGCATCCAATCAGAAAGGAAACGACCAGAGCAATCAAAACGGGCAAAACGGCCAGAGCAATCAAAACGGCCAGAGCGGCCAGAGCAGCCAAAACGGCCAGAGCGGTCAAAACAGTCAAAACGGCCAAAATAGTCAAAACGGAAACAATCAAGACGGTCAAGGGGACGAGAACGGTGGGAGCGCACAGGGCGGTCAAAGCGGAAACGGCCAAGGCAGCGCCGGGGAGAACGCTCAGGGCGGCAGCGGCGGTGGAAACGGTCAAGGCGGCGCGGACGGACAGGACGGTCAGGGCGACGGTTCCGGCAGCGGCCGGGGAACCGGAAGCAGCAATGCTCTTCACGATTATGTCAGCGTCCCCAACGCCATTGCCGACAGCGGCAATCTGCATGGGAATGCGGTCAACCATGAGTTCTCCGAGTATTTCCGCACCCAGAACGGCCTAAGCTGGGAGGGAACCCATGTGTCCCACGAGGCGGTCATCGGAAGCTATGAGCGGAACGCCTATGAGGGCATTGCCGCAGGGCGTTATCCCAGCGGTATGGAAGACGTGATCAAGAATTATTTTGCCAGCTTTAATTGAGAGCGGCAGGAGAGACAGGGAGGAGAAGGAGAGATGAGCGGGTTGGACAGAGACAGACTGCAGGATCCGTCCTACATGGCGCAGCAGATTGCGGCCTGTGAGGCAGAGGTTCAAAAGGGGATCATCGGACAGCGCGAAATTATCCGGCAGGTCATTCTGGCCATGCTCACGGGGGGTAATGTGCTGTTGGAGGGAATGCCGGGGCTGGGGAAGACCCGGCTGGTCAGCACCATAGGACGGGTTTTCGATCTGTCTTTTAAGAGAATACAGTTCACCCCGGATCTGATGCCCAGCGATGTGACGGGGACGAATATCATTGTGAGAAATGAGCAGGGCAGCAGCTTTTCGTTTGAGAGAGGGCCGATTTTTGCGAATCTGGTGCTGGCGGACGAGATCAACCGCGCCACGCCGAAGACCCAGTCGGCGCTGCTGGAGGCCATGCAGGAACATACGGTGACGGTGGGAAATGACAGCCACAAGCTGGAGGAGCCGTTTCTGGTGCTGGCTACTCAGAATCCCATCGAGAACGAGGGGACTTACCCGCTGCCGGAGGCGCAGCTGGATCGTTTTATGTTCAAGATTCTGGTGCAGTTCCCGTCCAAGGAGGAGCTGAAGGGGATTGTGGGGCTGACCGAGGGAAGTCAGGCAAACGAGATCGAGAAACGGATGGACGGGGAGGGACTTCTGGCCGCGCGCGCTTTGGTGAACCGGATTCCCATTGCCGATGCGGTGATGGAGTATCTGCTGGATCTTGTCATGGAGACCCACGCGCCCAACCCCTATATCAAGGAGGGCGCAAGCCCCAGAGCGGCGCAGGCGCTGATTAGAGCCGCAAGGGCGAAAGCTTTTCTGGAGGGACGTTTGAACGTGGCGTTTCAAGATGTGGAGCAGGTGGCGTATCCCGTGCTGCGCCACCGGATCATCCCCAGCTTCGACGCCGTCAGCGAGGGCGTTACGGAGGATGCGATCATTCGGAAGATTCTGGAGGCGAAGAAGCCTTAAATTTGTGGGAGAAGTCCGCTACTTGTAAGAAAGCCCGCTGCAGGCGGGCGGAGGGGAGAGACCCGCGGCAGACGGGCAGAGAAGATGAAATTTGACGCTGCGTTTTTTGAATCCTTATCCCGGCTCCGGCTGGCCATGGGATACCGCTCTTCCATGAATCTGGCGGGAAACCGCAAGTCCATGAGGAAGGGAGCCTCCACGGAATTCTCGGATTTTCGGGAGTATATGCCCGGGGACGACATCCGCCGCATCGACTGGAATGCCTATGGGCGGCTGGACAGACTGTACGTAAAAGAATACATGGAGGAGAAGGAGGCGGTGGTCTCGATCCTTTTGGACAGCAGCGCTTCCATGGATTACGGCGCCAACAGGAAGCGGGATCTGGCCTGTATGCTGGCGGCGGCGACCGCCTATCTGGGGTTAAACAATATGGATCGGGTGATGCTCTATGATATGGGGAAAATGCAGCAGCCCTTTGTGGCCGGAGGAGGCCGGAAAGCGCTTCCCCGGCTGACGGACTGGCTGGAGCAGCGCGTCTTTGAGGGACAGGTGGATATCGGAGCGGCCATATCCCGCCTTCCGGCGAAGGGGCCGGGGGTTACGGTGATTATCAGCGATTTTCTGCAGGAATCTTTTGTGGAGGACGAGCAGGAAGCGGTGGGGAAGCTTCTGCGGTTTCTGGATTACCGGAGGCAGAAAGCCGCTTTCCTGCATGTGCTTGCGGGAGAGGAGCTTTCCATGGGACTCACGGGTACCCGGAACCTGATTGATATGGAGGGGGGAAACACGCTGCGGCTCACGCTGGATGCGGGGAGTATCCGGATGTATGAGGCGGCTCTGCAGAAGTACCTGTCCGGACTTCGGCGGGAATGCGCGAGGACGGGGGCTTTTTATGCGGTATGTAACACGGAGGCGGATTTCCATCAACTGATGTTTCAGGATTTAAGGATGCTATATGATATTTGAGAATTTATGGCCGCTATTTTTTCTGGCTGCGGTTCCCGTGATTATAATTTTATACCTGTTGAAGCCCAAGGGGGTGGATTACCGGATTTCCTCCACGCTGCTCTGGAAAAGACGGTTAAAAAACGAGCAGTCGCGGACGTTTTTCGAGAAGTTTGTACACAATATTCTCATGTATGTGCAGATCTTGACGGTGGGGCTTCTGGTGGTCGCTTTGATGTCCCCGTTTGTCAGGGCGGACGGCAGCGGCGGAAGGAAAATTTTGCTCTTTGACACCAGCGGCAGTATGCAGCATGTGGGAGCGTCGGGCAAAAGCCGTCTGGAGGAGGCGGTGGAAGAGGCCTGCGAGTATGTGCGGAGCGCGCAGGGGACTCAGTTTTCGATTGTGACGGCGGACGTCACGGGGGTAAATCTTCTGGCTGTGGACAGTTCGGATGCGGAAAGCCTGACGGAGATTCTGCGGAATCTGGAGTGCAGCGACGGCGGGGGAAGCCTTGCGCTGGCGCAGAGTACGCTGGATACGCTGGCAGGGGACACGACGGGAGAAAATCATACGGCGGGTCTGATCGTGTACACGGACGGCGCGGGCGCGGCTTGGTTCGGGGAACTGCATGGCGCCGCCCAAAAGGAGCTGCGCGTGATGGGCGGGGCGGTCTCCAACGTGGCGAACGAGTACACGGTTTTTGCGGAGCGGGAAGACGGCCTCTACGACGTGATGGTGAGTATGGCCAATTACGGCGACGGAGAGGCTTCTTTTGACGTGGGTCTGTACGACGAAGGGGAGAAGCTGATTGCGCTGTCCCAGATGCGTCTTGCGCCATCGGAGAGCCGGGTCTGCCTGTTTGAGGGAATTGACTGGCCGGGAGAGGCGCTTTCCTCCCGGTTGAGCGGTATCTCGTTTTCCACGGGCGGAAGCGACAGTCTGGCGCAGGACAATGTCTCTTGGGCGGTGAAGAACCGGCAAAACAGGATTCACGGCCTGTTGGTCGGAGACGGCAATACATTTATCGAAAAAGCGTATCAGGCCGTGACGGGGGAGAGCATTGCCAAATCCCGGACGGACGACGCCGCGGAGTCGGAGGACGCCTACAATGTGGTGATTTATGACGCGGGGCAGACGCCGCAGGCCGAGGCGGGCAACCGGCTGATCTTCGGGAATGTCCGGGGGGAAGCGTCGGAGCAGCTGGAAAATGTGGTGCTGGACATGTCGGACTGCGACCTGACGGCGGGTTTGGGCGGGTTCACCGTGGGGGTGAATACCGCATATTGTTTCGTGCCGCCGGAGGGGACGGAGGCTTTTCTGGAATACGACGGCAAGTGTGTGGGGTATTACGGGGAAGTGGACGGCCATAAGGAGATTGTGGCGGGATTTGACATCCGGGAGTCGGATTTTGCGCTGCGGGCGGAATTTCCGGTATTTCTGGCCAATGCCATGATCTATCTCTCGGACACTTCCTGGCTGGCGGCAAACGTCTACTATGCGGGGGAGGAGATCGCCCTGCAGCCGTGGGCGGAGCCGGATTTGAGCCGGTTTGAGAGCCGCGCCCGCAAGGCGGGGCTTTATCGGATTGGAAACGAGGAATATGAGGAGTCTTATGTGGTGCGCTTTCAGACCGCCACAGAATCGGACGGACGCGCGGAGGCGGAGTCCGTAAGCGGCGGTCAGGATTTGCAGAGACAGAAGGTGAGGCGGACGCTCCGGAATCTTTTTATGATACTGGCGCTGATCCTTCTGGCGGCGGAGTGGCTGATCTATGTGCGGCAGATGCGTTACCGCGGCAAGTTCTATCTGGCCGTGCGGGGGGCGGTAGTGCTGTGTGTGCTGCTGGCGTTGTTCGGTCTCAGGATTCGTCTGGGAAGCGGCAGGACGGCCACGGTCTTCGTGGTGGATCTCTCCAACAGCAACGAGGAGCATCTGGAGGAGGTGCAGGAGTATCTGCAGGAGACGGTGGGCAAGATGCCGGCCGGCAATTCCTACGGAATTGTCACGTTTGGGAAAAACACGCTGGTGGAACAGTTTTTGACGTCGGAGAAGTATTATGGCGGCCTAATGACGCTGCCGGAAAAGACGGCGACCAATTTTGAGGACGCGGTGTCCAAAGCGCTCACGCTGATCCCGGGGGACTGCGGGGGAAGGTTGGTGGTGCTTACGGACGGGCGGCAGACCCGCGGAAACATCGACAATACGGCTCGGGCGCTGACAAGCGGGGGCGTGGAGTTTGTGACGCTGCTCTATGAGAACGAGGAGAAGCCCGACGCATATATTGATAACGTGACGCTCCCGGCGTATCTGCATCCCGGGGATAAGTATTCCGTCACCGTTTTGGTGGAGAGCAATTACGATACGGATGCGGTCATTGCGCTCTACGACGGGAGTGTGCGGACGGCGGCCAATCAGGTGCATCTAAACAAGGGGAGCAATCGGTTTGTGTTCGGCGCGCAGGTGGACGAGGATGCGGGAAGCGGGTCGATGGAGAATCTGCGGGTGCAGGTGCAGGCGGAGGGCGATACCTGTTCCGCGAACGATCTGTTCAGCGCTTATTCCGTGGTGGAGTCGCCGCCCAGAGTGTTGGTGATTTCGGGGTTTGATACCAGCGTGTCAGGTTTTACCGCCGTGCTGCAGGCGGCGGGCTGCGATTATAGCGTCGTCTCTGCGCTGAATGCGCCGGGGGATATCAATGCCATGCTGGAATACAAAGCGATCATTCTGGCGGACACTTATATCGACGATCTGCCGGACGGATTTCTGGATCATCTGGAGACCTATGTGAAAGATTACGGATGCGGTTTTATCTGCTGCGGCGGTGAGAACAGCTTTGCGCTGGGCGGTTACCGGGATACAGTGCTGGAGACCGTGCTTCCGGTGGAGATGCAGCTGCGCGGCGTGGATGAGATTCCTTCCATGGCGATGGTGATGGTCGTCGATCATTCCGGCAGTATGGTAGGAATGGCGGATGAATCCGGTATGGACAATCTGGACATTGCCATCCGGGCCGCCACGGTGGCGGTAGATAATCTGCGGGATTCGGATTATGTGGGCGTGCTGACTTTCGACGACCGGTATGACTGGCAGGTGGAACTGCAAAAAGCCGACGATAAGAGGGAAATCAAGGAACAGATCGGGCGGATTGCCGAGGGAGGCGGGACAACCATCAAGCCTGCGCTGCTGGAAGCCTATGAAGCGCTTTCCAAAAACGAGGCATCCGTCAAGCATGTGGTGCTGCTCACGGACGGCATGGGGGAGACTTCCGATTTCGCGGATGTGATAGAGGCTTATGCGGGCAGCGGGATTACGCTCTCCACCGTGGCGGTGGGATCCGGTTCTGATACGCAGCTTCTGGAGCGTCTGGCGGACAACTGCGGCGGCAGATACTATTATTCCGATATCTCCAGCGATATTCCCAGAATTTTTGCGCAGGAGGTCTTCTTGGGAGGCGACAGCTATATTCAAAACGGAGTGTTCGGTCTGTCCGTACAGAGGGGACATGAGCTGACGGCCAATCTGTTTGCCGACGGCTGGCCCGCGCTTTACGGGTATGTCGCCGCCACGCCCAAGACCGCTTCCAGCCCGGTGATCCGAACTGGGGAGAAGGAGGATCCGATCTTGACGGTATGGCAGTACGGCTTGGGCAGGACTGCCGCATGGAACAGCGACATCACCGGAGAGTGGAGCGGCGCTTTTGCAGGACAGGAGGACTATGTGCAGCTGTGGAAACGAATCGTGGACTATTCCACCGGAAACGCCAATATGGGCGGGGACAGCGTAAATGTGGTGACGGCGGGAGAGTTGACCGAGGTGGTCTATCAGACGGAGGACTACAGCGGCGGGACAACGATTCAGGTGACGGTCATCGACCCGCAGGGGGAGAGCAGCGAGGAGACGCTGTACGCCACGGCTCCGGGCAGATACAAGGCGGAGCTTTCCACACCGCAGACAGGGCTGTATCACTTTAATATACGCCGCACCGAGGGCGGAGAAATTCAAAATTATATGACCACGGCCGCCGCGGTGCAATTTTCGGACGAGTACAAATTCAATGTGGGGACGGCGGCGTATCTGAGTTTTGTGGAGCGGTACGGACGCGTGATCACGGCGGAGGATTCTGTCTGGACGCCCGTCCGCACGAAAGCGGGGGAGAGCCGTTCTCTCACAGACTGGCTGCTGGGCCTCGCCATCTGTCTGTTTCTGGCGGACGTAGCCATGCGGCGGTTCCAGTATGTGCCGAAGTGGAAGCCTGTGCGGGGCAGGCGGGGAAGAGTGAATGACCAATCCGGTCAAGAGATGCGGACGGATGCGGCAGGCGCAGGGGGGACTGCGGGTGCGGAGAGCGGAAGCGGACAGGCCGGAGGGGATGAAACGGATGCGGGGACTGCGGGAGAAGTGAAAAACGATCCCGGCCGAGGAAAGAAGGCGGTGAAGCGCACCAAACAATCCAAGCAGACGAGTCAGACATTGGACACGTCTCAATTACTCAAAAAGAAGGACGAAAGGAATCTCTGAGGGCTGAACGATGAAAAGGATCAGACGCGATCATCAAAGAAGAAAAAAACGGCTGCGGGGCGTTCTGGCACTGTTTATGGTTCCGCTTCTATTATTCGCAGGGTGCGCAGACACGGAAAAGGCGGCGGACAAGGAAATGATATCCGGCGGGACGGTACCGGACAAGGAAATGGTATCCGACGGAGGAACCGTACCGGACAAGGAAAGTCTGTCCCAAAGCGTATCAAGCGCCGTCCGGCGCGGCACGCCGGTATTATCGGTGCAGACAATCACCCGGACGCGCTATTACGGAGGAGAGGCGCTAAATATAAAATACGATGAGATTTCCCTGTCGGGGGATGGGTTTGAAACGGCAGCGCAGGCTGTCTCCGAATGGAATCGGCGGGATATTCAACAAATAGAGAATCTGCAGGATTGTATGGGAGATACGCACGAACTTAGTTCAACGGTGGAATGTGTCCGCATGGATAGCAGCGTGATCAGTTTTACGCAGCGGTGGCATGAAGCGGATGGATTAACCGATTACAGAGGAATTAATTTTGATGTGGAGAGCGGCAAGCAGCTGCTTCTTGCCGATATCCTCACAGATGAAGAGGGATTTGCCGCGAGAGCCGCGGAGATTGCGGTTGAAAAATTGCGGGAAAGATCGGAGGCGGGGCAGCTGCCTTCCGGATACGAGAACGATGTAATCTATGAGTTTGCAAACGGAATTGTAGATGCGGAAAACAACTGGTATTTGGACGCCTGCGGGATTGTTTACGGTTACAATCATCTTACGGCGACAATCCCTTACGGGGATGTGGCTGAATATATGAAGGCGGCATATTGCGGTATACAGGGGGCAGGTGTAGCCCGTTTTTCCGTCAATGAGGCTGTGTGCGTGAATCTTTCTGATCAGCGAATGACCGAGAGCGCATTCCGGGAAGAGTCCGCCGGTGATCGTCTTGCCCTATGGGATATGCTCATGGTTACAACGGCGGAAGGGAATGCGGAAGGAGAGTGGAAACAGGTATGCATTACGATCAATGAGCGGACAGAGACGTTTGAAACCGAAGCGGCGATGCAGGACGCTTATCTGTTATGTCAGGAAAATGGTTCAACCTATCTGCTGTTTGACACTGCGCTTGCGGACCACGATTTTACCACTTATTTATATGATATTACAGACGGTGGGATCACGAAAAAGGAAGAGCTGGAATTTACTTGGCTCATGCAGCCCATCAATGTAAATGCCATCAAATTGCTGGATATCATAGATGTTTTTGGCACTTACTTTGGGTATGCCACTTACAGAATCAATGAATCTACGGGGAAGCTGGAGGCTCCTGAACTGCATTATACAGACGCTGAGAATAGCGATACCACCCTTACGCTGGTCGAGGATCTGCCCGTCATCATGCATGGGGAGGAAACGGTTCTGCCGCCCGGGACGCCGATTCAGATTACTGCGGTAAGCGATAGTGGAACGGCCAGATTCTGTGAACTCGTTTATGGTGAGGAGGGCGAATTCTATTATGCGATAGATGAAAACGGGACGATCCGCGTTGACGGTCTGGAGGAGTCTTTCTATTTTGAGTCTCTGCCGTACAGCGGCTGAAATACTTGCTATTTGGCTCTTCTTACGAAATGACAGAGTATCCGACATTCATGTCAAATACTCTGTCATTTGTTGTTTTTCCCGTCCTGTCCCTGACTCCCTGCGCGATGGTGCTGAAATCAGGAGGAGGCCGGCGCCTTTCCTGTCTGTCCGGCGCAGGGCTTCCAGCCGCCCAGCACCTTGTCCATGGTGTATTCCGCAGCCTGCGCTTCCGTGAGCTGATGGGAGAAATCCGCTCTTTGGTCAGGCGCCGCGCCGGGGCCTGTGGAGTCATACTCCGCATAGAAGAAATGACCGTGCGGTTTATTCCAGTCCTTCCAGCCCAGCGGGTGGATGTGCGCGCCCAGTTCGCAGGAGAGGAAGACCGTCTTGGCAAATTCTCTCCAAGGCCTTCCCAGATAGACCGTGCGGGGCGGGCAGTCGCCGGTAAGGCGGCAGTTGTGGAACACGTAGCCGTAGGGGACTTCTTCAAAAGTGGAGGCGGCGGTCACATAGCCGTAGACCGTCTCCGCATCGGGATTTTGGGGCGGTTCGCGATCCTCGGGCATTTTGGAATAGATCTCACAGCCCTCAAACCATGCGGAAGCGCTGCCGAAGATAAAGTCCACGTCGCCCTGAATAAAGCAGTTTTGATACAGATGACGTCCCATCACCCGGGGCTTGTGTTCGCCGGGGCCCCGGAATCCGCCGGGTTTGGCCTCCTTGAGCGGAAGCGGAGCCGTGAACAGGGTGTCCTGACTGCCGATCAGGCGGCAGTTCTCAAAATAGCAGCGGTCGCCGTCCACATAGAGGGCAAGCGCCTGTCCCACCGTATGGCCAAAGCCCGCGTCGTTTTGGAAAGTTATGTTCCGAGCCGTAAAGTCGGGGGCGTCAATCTGTACGGAGGCTGTGCGGAAGGTTCCGCGCTTTTCCCCGTTCTCCAGCTCTTCAAAGGCTCCCTGTCCGTAGACGAGAACCGTCTCCCGGCCGGGGGTTGTCTCGCCGATCATAGTCACTTTGGGTCTTGTCACGGCCAGTTTTTCCCGATAGACGCCCGCGCCGATGTAGAGCGTGACGGGCGTCACGTCAAAATCCGGCGCAGGGAACGTCTTGTCCCCGGCCAGAGCCTGAGCGGTCTGCGGGGGCATCGGAGCCAGTTCCTCCATCGCCGCAAGCGCTTCCGAGACGGTGGAAAAGCAGGGAGCGTCCGCAGGGCTTTCGGGGTAATTGACATAGAGATTTAAAATGCGGGTTTCTTCAGGCATAGCGTGGTGTCCTTTCTGAAATGTAATGTTGTGATGTCCTTCTGCGTCCCTACAACAGTTCCTCGATGGTCAGCTCCGGATACTCCGCCAAATTCAGATACGCATCCTTGCACCGCACGACGGGGCGCGAAAACTTCTCTTTGTTCACGAAGACGATCTCCGCCTCCCGCCCGTCGCTTAGGCGGCAGCGGGTGCGGATGTAGGTGTTGACCACGTTTTCCAAGAAATTTAGAATATAGGCCGTATCATATTTCTGAAAACCTTCCTGCTCAAAGATCTCGATGACGCGGAACGGGCAGAGAGGACCCCGATACACCCTTGCCGCCGTCATGGCGTCATAGACGTCCGCAATGGCCACGATACGGGCATAGGGATCAATCTGGCCGCCCGAGAGCCGCATGGGATAGCCGCCGCCGTCGCTCCGCTCATGGTGCATCAAGGCGGCGTTGCGGATGTGGTCATCCACGTTCTGGGCCTGCAGCATCTGATAACCGATGATGGGATGTTTCTGGATCTGGGCGTATTCCGCGGCGTCGAGCTTGCCCGGCTTGGTGATGATGGCGTGGGGAATCATCAGTTTGCCGATATCGTGGAACAGGCCGCAGGCCGTCGCCATCTCGACCTGTGCGTCGTCGAGCTTCAGCCATCTCGCCATCACATTGCAGATCAGCCCCACATTCATGCAGTGGGTAAAGGTGGAATCGTCGTATTCGCGCATATTCTGCAGCATATCCAGAATGCAGATCTGGCCTTTTCCGGCCGCGATCATATCCAGCGTACTCTTGAGGATCGTCTTCACGTCCAGCTCAATATTGCGCTCGACCACATTGTTCAGGGCGCTCCGGAAGAAATCCACATTGAGATCGTAGTCCGCCTTAAAGCGTTTGAAAACAGGGGAATGCTGAATCCTTGCATAGTAAGAAGGAGCCTGACCCTCGGTGTAATCCGACTCGCCGAGTCCGGCGCTCTCATCTTCCACAAAGACCGTGAGGAGACCGTATAGATCTAATTTGGTAATCAGATTGTCCGTGAGTACGGTTCCTTTAGACATGACCAGCTTGCGGTCAAAACTCAGTACGTTCTCCGCTACAATCATGCCGGGAAGCAGCTGCAGTGTGGAAAGTCTTTTCATCATAACAGACCTCGCTTTGGCGCATGTTGGAATGTTTACAGTCGTTAAGTACATTATACGTTTTAGGGGGATGGTAAGTCAATTTCCATTTGCTTTTGCGGTAGTGTAAACTTATTGTAGGAATCAAACAGACAGAAAGTCCCTGAGATGTGT
>JAMPGV010000008.1 GCA_023663735.1 Muribaculum sp.
CTATACCGTCGAAAATAAAATGCGTTTCCCGTCTACCATAAAGTGCCGCGTTACAATATGCCGGCTGACCTGCACCAGATTTACCCCTGTTCTCTCAATGTCGGCATCCATCATCTTCCCAGCCAGCTGATGAGCGCCTGTCCGTACAGCCAGTTTTACCGCGGTATCCAGCTGCATACTCCGCCCGCTTGCAAAATCAATGGTCCGCAGACCGCTCTTTGCAAGGGCATGTACCGTATCATACACTACTTTCTCCTTACTGAACGCCCCTGTGCAGATCTTAATCATTGCCTTGTCCAGCTCCCGCTTGTAGAGGTTCTCCATCTTCTCAAAACCAAGCATATTCTTGAAGCCAGTGGTCTGTGTCAGGTTTGCCAGTTCCTCTGCCGTCTGTCGGTTGATTCCCTCTATAAGCTGTGGCAGATAGGAATGGTCTGTGATCACTTTCCCGCCCTCCTTCCAGAGATTCAGGTTGTCCAGCCGGGACAGCTCCCCCGCATTCTCCATTACCTCCCTGCCAGCGATCTGGGCAGACTTCAAAATGCCTTTTAATAAACGCTTGACCTCCCGCTTATGATCCAGCGTATTTTTAGCCACATTTTTTCTGAATTCCGGCGTGGCGTTTAGGATCTTCATGGCTTCCCTGCGGATTCTGGCCGGACTGAATCCCAGCTTCTGTAACTTTGCCGCCTCCAGCTCCGCGGTGCGTGAATAGGAAAGAGACTCCGATATTCGCTTTGCCACATCCACGATCACTTCCTGCTCTAAATATTGGAACAGCGGCACCAGTGCGTCAGAAATAACCTCCAGCTGCTCATCCGTCAGCATCGCTCCACCCTATCCTTTCCTACTTGCGTTCAGTCTTCCGCTTCTCCGTCTGTGTCGGTCTTTTCCGTCTCCTGCTGCCTAAGTACGATCTCTTTTGCTTCGTCCTCCGTCATCGTATAGGCATCCATCAAATACCAGATCAACAGCTCCGGAATGTCAAATGTGGTAGCGTCATTCCTCTTGCGCTCCAGTTCAGTCTCACGGTCGGAAATATAGCTGTCGTCAAATTCCACCAGAATCTCACTGTCCACATCAAATGCAGTGCCTTGATAAGTATTGGAAAACCACAGAACCGCGCGGCAGATGTCCCTGATATATTCAGTGGCCTCCTGTCTCTGGCGGTTCAGCTCCTGCATCTGATCCTGCCGTTCGCCGATGTACTGTGTGGCCGTGGTGATCTGACCATTCTCGAAGCTGTATTTCTTCGTCCCATACCCAAACATCATTGACAGCAGGGATAACGTCAGTTCAAAAGACTTTGTAATCTCATCGATCCGGATGATGGGATTGTATTCCTCTATCACATCTTTTCCTTCCGGCAGCTTCTCTCCCAGCATGACGAAAATCTTTTTGATCTGCTCATTGGGTGTGATGGGCTGCCCGTTTTCATCGAATTTGCACAGTGCCTCGTTTATAAGCACCAGCTTGTCCGCCTTGTCCAAATCCCCGAACAAAACATGAAAGCACAGATCCAGCGCCTTAAACATGGGAATTGCGTTCCACAACTTGGGCAGACCGTAACCCAGCATATTGTCAAGGTTGTTCGTCTCCGCAATGCGCATGACGCCAAAAGGCTTCACGTCCCCCAGCTGCACCGTCACGGCCTCCGCCGGTATCTCTGTCCCCACTTTGTCAAACACATGCGTTTCCGCGGTGTAACGCCCCGCCTCATCCAAGGTGAACATCACCAGCGTAGTTCTCTTTTCTCCCTTTTGGAGTCCTGATCCGGAGAACGCTGCCTCGATTACCACATCATCCTCCACAGTCAGCGGTAGGAAAGACTCCGCAGACACATAGTTCAGCCGAATTTTTCCGCCATGCGCCGTGCCGTCATCCATGATCGTTGCATTGTCTACCCTTATGTAACAGGCCACGGTTCCATGCGCTGACGTCTGCTCCAGCTGTTTCCGATACTGCGTCTGGAATCTGCTGGCCTTAAGAATCTCCTGTACTTTGTCATTCTGACCGCCCGTCCCTGCATTGATCTCAATAATCTCACAGAGATTTGCATCATCGGCACAGCAGCGCTTCGCAAAGTTCAGGCGGTTCAGTTCATAAGGCGTTCCCTGTACCGTATGTCTGCAGTGAAACTCTGTCTCCCTGTTCGCGTACCAGTCATCACAAACCCGGATGATATCCATGGCTTTGTCGTTGACGGTATATCCTTTGGCCATCAAAAATGCCTTTACACAGTTTTCCATACACTCCTCCTTGTTTTTATCTGTCAAGCTCTATGAAATCCTTAAAAGTCAACATTGTATAACACAGACAGTCCCACCAGTCATTGCAGTTCCCGATATTTTTGTCCTCCGGCCGATCCGGATGATCCTCGTCCCACCGAAGGGATGCAATGGCCTTCCGGATATTTGTACACCGCTGATTAATTTTTAACCTGCCTGTATTGAGCAGCAGGTCTATCATTTTGGGACGCTCCGCCACTTCATTCTTGGTGCATCCGGCTATATTGCGGTGTCGCAGTCCCGCCTCCTTGGCCGCGCTGATCAGGGAATTGATCATCGTAGGGCTTGCAGAATCCGGGAAAATCCAATCGACGCGTCCATAACTTTTTACACACTTTATATAAAATTCTATAAACTTCCTGCAGATCGCCGCCGCGTCAATATCATCTGTCAGCGGCAGGGAATCCTCCTCCAGCACACGGATCAGGTGGTAGTTCTGTTGGTATCCTGACAGGCAAAACGTAGTCTTTGATCCGCTGCCGCCAAAATCAATTCCCATGACCAATTTGCTGAAGCCCTCACGCACTCTTCCATCCGGCGCGAAAACCTCCTCGTCTTTAAACAGATACGGAGCATCGTCCTCCGCAAAATACCTGAAGATCAGTCCGCTGGCCAGCACCCATAACCCCTGTATGAACCGATCATAGAACACGCCTTTGTACCTCCTCTCATACCGCTCCAAAACCTCCTTTGACAGCGACAAATTGTCAAGCATGGTAAAGTGGATGCGGATGAGATTCTTTTCTGCCAGACAGTCAATCCACTTTGTCTTGAAATAATGGTCCGGTCCTTCCGGATTGCAGTTGAACCAGATCTTTGATCCTCTGACGGAACATCTTGCCGTTGCCTGATTGACAAAAGACTCCGGCATCAGCGCAACTTCGTCTAACAACAGCCCTGCAAGCGTGATTCCCTGAATTAAATCCTGTGACCCCTCATCCTTTCCTCCAAACAGGAAAAAGCAGTTTTTGTGTCGTCCGTCAAAAATTTCAAGATAGTTTTCTGAACGGTGTTCTACAATTCTATACCCTATACTCTGCAACTGCCGCTTGAGCGGCGCAATTATGTTACGCCTAGCTGACTGTACCGTCTTGCCGCATATGGCCAGATTTTCGCCATTAAAGGTCTCCATCGCCCACAGCACAAAAGACAATCCCATTGCGGTTGTCTTGCCGCTCCTGATGGCTCCGTCGCATATGATGCCGTCCTTGCCAGCATAGGGACTTTGGGGCATCCACCATTCCAGAACTATCCTTTGCTTTAAACTGAATTTGGAAAACTTGAACTCAGCTGCCCTCTTCAATGATTCCTGACGCCTCCTTAAACGTTTCCCCGGCCTGTTCTTTCAGAGCATCCATAAATCCAGATGATGCATATTCTATGGTGTCTTCTACCGTGCGTTTGTCGCGCCAATCTTCCGCTTTCCGGTTCTTCAGCCAGAAGATCTGCGCCGTGGTGTCTGGCACCACATGCTTTATTGTCACCTTCCGCTTCACCAGAAAACCCTTTTCGTATTCTTCCGAAACCTCTTCATAGTCATATCCCAACGCTCTCTTCAACAGGGCATTCTCAACTTGCGTATCAACTACTTCTTTGCCCTTTTTTAGGGACTCCGAAATCTCCGGATATTTTTTCTTCCACTCGTACAGCGTGGATAGGGCAATTCCCATATTGTGGGCGATCTGCTCATCAGTCAGTCCGTTGCGCGCATAGGCTTCCAGCAGTATTAAATTGTCAGGTTCCAGCCACTTCCGGTATTTACCTGCTGCCATGCCGCCCTCCTTTATGGATTAAAAAAGAGCCTGTGTGCGGATTGCTCCGCATATAGGCTCTTGGCTCTTTGGGTCTGTGTTATTTGATTTTATTATACCTATTGGTTTTGTGGCCGTCAAATGATTTATGGCGGCAGCAGGGATAGAACCTGCTGCCGCTCCTCCAGCTCCTGAATCGTCACCACATTTTTAAACCGCTCCAACTCCCCCAGCATGTGGCTGATGATTGCCTCTCTTGAGGCTTCCGTGGGACGGTAGGTGCGGCTCAATACCTTGCCGCTGTGCGTGATGCCAGCCACTTCCACCAGCTTGGCTCGCAGGAGCTTTCTGAGTACGGCGGTTACGGTACTCTGGGTCAGGCCTGTTACTGCATCCACGATCTCCGTTGCCATCATGGGCTTGTCCGTACCCCACAGGATGTCTAATACATCTAATTCTCTTGCACTCATGCTCATATGGTTTCCTCCTCTACTCCTGCTGCCGGGGCGCTGTCACGGCGCTTCAGCGGCTTTCCCGTCATGCATCCACAGACCATCCGGTCTGCTTTTCTGGTCTCACAATAATTTTTGAATGCGCAGTCAATACAATCTATATGCCGCGTCCTCTGCTGCTCCATTGCCGCCCTGCATTCCTCCACCGTGCCGATTTCCCGGTATTTCTGGATCTCCTCAAGGGCGGATATGGCCGCCTTCAGCATCTCCTCGTCGTCGCGGCTGGTGATCTGGTCTCCGTACTGGATCTGTCCCTCTGTAATCATGTCTTCCAAGTATTCTTTTGCTTCCTGTTCTGTCATGGCTTTTCTCCTTCTTTTTCAAAACAAACCCTGCATTTGCGGGTGAGCTACGCCCTCAGTTTTACAAAATTCTCGTCCCTTCCAGATATTTCCAAAAATCCGCTTCTTCCCCGTCGTTTTCTGTCGGTTTCCTGATTCCTGTCATAAGATAACAGACATTATTCCCCCAATACATAAACGGTGCCGTCGGGCAAGTCGTGACCGGACCGATCGGTTCAATTTCGCCGGCTTCGGCGTCAATCGCGTCCGGATCTATCAGGTCCATAAATATTTCATTAATGGCCACGACGTGCAGCGTCGCCGGCTCCTGAAGAAAACGGATCATCTTGCTGCCCTGCTGCCTTAAAAGCTTCGTAACGTGGAAATGACAGTTACACTTTTGGAAAGCTTCCGGAAGATTGACTATTTCCTTCTGCTCAATTTCGTACTGGTTCCCGCCGTCCTTGAACGCTGTGAACACTTCAGACTCGGCAGGAAGATCGCCGCATAATTCGATGATCGCCGCTTTCGCTTCTTTTGCCATTTTCCCGGCATGGAACCACATCACCCACCAGCCGGAGGAAACATAATAGCCTTCCGGATGCGTTTCGCTTTCTGCCGTGTGTCCTACCGTAAGCCCGAAGACTTTATAGGCGTCCTTAAACAGACGCTTCAAAACCGTTTGTTTGAAAAACATGCCTTCCATCTCCCTTCTTTCTGTTTGCGTTACAAATTGCTGTTACTGTTACTCCGGCTTGCCGCACCGTTCAAACGATATGACCCAGACCCAAGGATTCCGTTCCCAGCCGAGTTCTCCAAGTTCTTCCGGTTTGAGCGTGGCGTCCCAAATGCCCTTAAACTGCTCTCTGGCCTGTCTATATGCGTTTTCCGGATCATTAAAGGCCTCCGGGCGCAGCGCCACGCCCTCCGCCAGAAAATCATCCAGCGTCATACTCTGCAGCCTCTCCACCCGCACGTCTTTGACCCGCAGCCAGATCCGGGCGGCTTCTCTGGGCATATGGATCGACGGTCTCCACGTGATCCTTTCCGGATCCCTGCAGCCTGCCCGGTGTATAAAACAGCCCTCCGACAGGCTCTCCCCGTCGTCATACTCTATCGCCTGTGTGCCGCGGCATGGCGGATCGTTCTCCGGCCTCCTGTGGGGTCCGTCACAATCTATGCATGTCCGAAACGCCCATGTCTCCCGAACATACAGGATGTCCCCCGGCTTCCATGACGTGTTTGCGGCGCGCACTAATCTCATGGACCATTCCTCCAGCTCCTTGGGGATGCTCTGCGGAGTGGCTCCCTCCTCCCCCAGCGCGGCCAGCACTGCGGCATCATAAAGGTCTTGGGGGCTGTATTTGATACGCCGTCTCGTGGCCGTCTTGTTGTATGGCGGCTCCCGCAGGATTGCCTCCACCATGGCCGTGTTAAATAAAATGGGTAAAATTCTACTCATAAGCCTGTTTCCTCCCTATAACTCCTTTCCTCTCCCGCACGGGATCTGTCCATGCTTCCGGATGTATTCCAGATGGTACGGCACCCGCCGACCGGCTGCTGCCGCCGCTTCGCTGATATTCTTGACATAATCTTCGTATCGGATCTCTTTCGCTGTCCTGATGTTTGCCTTGTGTGGTTCCAAAATTCTCCTTTCCGGCGTCCGCGCACCTGCGGACGCCTGTCTGTTATTTCGTGATATACTAATCCCCTCCGGGACCGGAAGGTCAAAAATAACTGCGGCCGAAGATCCGCATCCACTCTTCGTGCGTATGAATCTGCTCAAAGGCTTCCTGCGCCTTGCGCTGAAGCAATCTGGCCAGCTCATGGTTGTTATGTACTGCCATGGGGCCGATCTCGTGATGCTGCAGACACAGGTACACTTTTAAACCGTACCGCTCCGAGAGTCTTCGTCCTGCCGTGCCAAATATGACGTGGTGTTCCTGCGTGGTGCGGCGGGCATGATCCTTGTTTAGTAACATGCATAGATAGCAGGTGCCGTCTCTTTTTTCATGAAGAATACTTTTCATTGAGCATCCTCTCCAGCGCTGCCGCCACGTTTACTGCGCTTTCATATGCAAGGCGCAAGGATTCTTCACCTACTTTGCCCGTCTCCAGATCTTCCGCTTCACATATTGCGTTGAAGAATGAATTCAGAAATGATGCATCCTCTGCTGCATCATCCCACAGCAAGTGCCAATCGACTTCTGCTGCCGGATGCTCCTCCGGATCGTCCCCGGCGCCGCTCACCCCATGATTTGCTTCACGTCCTCCGCCCGCTGCAGCTCCAGCGCCCTCATGGTACTCTGATACCGTGTTCTCGGCCCCCGCATCCTGTCCGGGTTCCACATCATTTCCAAGATCTCCTGTTCCATCTGGCATTCCAGCGTGATCTGCGCTCTCCCCTGATTTTCCATTGCTTCCGTTTCCCTCCTCGTCTGCGTCTGCTGCATCCTGCGCCGTCTTCACGGCTGCTGCCGCGGCTTCCTTTCCTTCTCCGTCTCCGGGACTTCCACCGTCCGTCTCATTCTTGTCCGGCAGATACTCCGGATAGTCCGCCACCTCCATCTGGCCGGGGATCTCCGGTTCTTCCTGCGGTTTGAGCGCTTCCTTCGTATGTTCTGTCTCCTGTTCCTGCACCTCCGCCGTGCTGGTGTCCCCGTCTTTTTCCTCTTTCTGTTGCGACGTCGCAACAGAGTCCTCCAAGCCTTGATCTGTCAAAGCAGGAGCGGTTTTTTGTACAGTCTCTTCCGAAGTGATTTTTGCCTCGCTGTCAGTATTTCCGCCGCCGTAAAAGTCCCTCCATACATCCGGGTTCCTGCACGCTCCATAGATGCGGTAAACGTCGTTTAGAAGCTCCGGCCACGTCAGGCTTAGGGGTTCCGGCTGGGTCAGCAGTTTGTATTTGATTCCGGTGTTCCAGTCGTATAGGAAGAGGAACACGATGCCCTTTTTGTGGGATGCCTGTCCTGACGGATTCATCCGCTCCGCGGCCTCCTTGTATTTGGGCGGTTCCTGCTCCAGATCTTTCATGATCCCGTCCAGCATCTCTGCACGCGTCCGGAAAAAATCGATCAGGCATTTTTCCAACGGTGTCCGTTCTCCAGCTCCGGTCTCAGTCTCTTCCCGCGGTGCATCCTGTTTGACAAATTTTTTTAGTTCCCGGATCTCCTTAATGGTTGTCTTATCTGTAATCATCCGGATATCGCTGTCAGACATCGTCAGCATCTCGGCCAGTTTTGAGGATGAAAAACCCTTATATTCTTCTTTCAGTTCCAGTGAATTGCCTCCCTCGCTGTATTTCTCGTTGATTGCGATAAATCGGCTCACGGTGCTTTCGCTGAGTCCGTATTCTTTCATGGCAAATTCAAAGATATCCGAAGCGCCGTCATACATGCCGGAGTCCCGGATCTGTTTCAGCCGGTATCCTATGTAGACAAAATTGCTGGCTGTTTCACTCAGTTTCCGCCGGATGTCTTCTTTCCATTGCATCCATTCGTCCAGTGTGATCTGTGTGTATTCGTCCATATTTCCTCACTTTCCGCCCAACGGGCATATTTATGCGTAGATTTCTATTAACTGTCCGTTGTCAGCGCCGGATATGCCTGCTGCCAAAACGCCGCATTTTAATCTGGTTTCATAAGCGTCCAGCCATTTCTGCATATTTTCCTTATCCGGTTTGCTGTCATTGACGCCATGCCATTGTATGATGTGGTTATCCCTGCCGATTTCTACCGTGATGTACGGATTTTCGGGATCTTTTGTGTGCCGCAGCAGAAGGATGTATGTTTTTCCGTCGTTATGCTTTTGAAGATATCTGTCACCGCCGACACAGTGATGCAGCAGCCGTCCCTCTATTACGATTTCCTTTGCCGATTTGGCCGGCCTGATCGTAAACTCCGCATCTTCAAAAAAATAATGCTTCCGGAGTTTCCTGTAGTGTTCTTTAATCAGAGGGAATCTCTCTTCCACTTCCGCAGCCCGCTTTTCTGTTTCCGACTTGATCGTTTCCATCACCATTTTGTTGTGCGCAAGGCCTAAATCCCTCGGATACTGGCATATGGTGTTATTAAGCTCATAGCCGGCCTGCTGCCGCATCTCCAGATAATCGGTATAGGTCTGCGCTGTCTTCTGCAGCCGTGCCTGCGCATCGCTGCATCTGGCGCCAAAACAGCACCCCGCATACTTTTCCACCCGGTTCAGTAACTGTTGGATGCTCATGTATTGCAGCGGCAATTCCAGATCCAGCCCGGGCGTCCAAATTTCCGCCAAATGCTCCGTCTGCTCCTCTGTCCATATTTGTTCCAGCTGTTTTTCTTTCTGTAATACTTTGAGATATTTATAGCCGCCGCGCCGTTTTATCAGGAACTTCACCTTTTCTTTGCGGATTCCCAGAAATTCGTCTACCCGGTTTGCATGTCGGTCTTTTATGATCGTGTCTTCGTATCTGTCCAGCATCCGCACGGTTTCAATCAGATTCATTTTTACCAGCATTTCGATCTGGGGCAGCCTCACGTAGATTCTCATATAATCAAAGACATTGATATCCTCCCTGACGGCATTCCGATACTCACGCAGTCCGCAGTATTGCAGGATCGTCCCGCGCATATTTGCAAATGTATCCGGCATGATTTTTCCTGCTTGGATATTGATCGGACACCAGCTGATATTGCAGTCGTCCCAGAAATCTTTGCCGCTGTAATTATTGTGTTTGTGATAATCAATCTGCACCTTCTTTCCCTCTTCAAAATAAGCTCTTGCCAGTTCAATGCCTGACAGTTCCTCTCTGGAGCTGTACATCTCCGGTCCTTTTTCGCCGCTGATCATCTGCAGTTCATATCTTTTTTCTACCGCAATGTATCTGATGACCATGCCTGAGGTTTTGTATTTCTGTCCGAGGAACACACAGCCCTTTTTGATATGGCTTGCTTTCATCCGCCCCTGCGGTTTATAGACGCCTCTTTCCCCGCACATGGAGCAGGCGCCGATCCGGTCCGCCACAGGCTCCTGTATCAGCGGCATGAACTGGCTTGCGTAGGTAATACCCGCTTTCCATCTCCGCTCCGCCACGCCCCCGCAAGAACTGCACGCTATATGGACCCTGCTTCCATGCCTTTTGTAATACAGGTAGTGTTCGTGGTGGAAGATAGCTCCGTCGGCATATTGCAGGATATCAGCTTCCGGCAGTTCCGGCGTGGCTTCCCCTCGTTCCTTCAGCGCTTGATCTCTTCTCTCCTGTCTTCTGCTCCGCTTTTTCTCTGCCTCTGTCTTTTTAATACCTTGCTGCTGCCAGTAAATATAGCTCCACCATTCTTCGCCGTCCCAAATTCTGATGTCCCCGCTGATCTCTTTTATTCGTTGCCAGTCCTGCGGGGATGAGAGGATGTTTTCTTTCTTCAGGCACTCTTTAGTTTTATAATACCGTTCGTCCGGTTCGTGCCAGAGAAATCCGCATTCTGATTTGTTTTCAACGGTTTTCTTGGTCCATTTTCTCTCTTCCGGGAAGTAGCTCCCAAAATCATTCTTTGCCAGCACGATCCGTACCTGAGGTACTCTGGTGTGGTTCCTGCTGTTCTTATAAATCTCCAGCAAAAAAAGCCTTTCGTCCGCCACGTTCCTGAATGCCGTCACCCCTATGTATTTCGCGCCCTTTTTCCTGCTGGTTTTCGGAAGGGTCAGATAAGGGATCTTTTCAATGGATTTCTTTTTCATCTTCTGCCGTTCCCCTTTCCCAAATAGTAGTCCGTGATGATCTGTTTTGCTCTGGCCATCCCCGGAATCCCCAAAGTGCATCTTGCCCCCTTGACGCCTGCTGCCTGCCTGATCTTGGCAGGTACATCGTGCTGGTTTTGGAAAGACCATTTCAGCAGCTCTGCGATGCATCCCACAAGACTTTTCCCTTTTTTCCTGACAGCTTGGGCCATCTCCGGTTTTTCGAAGCACTGTGTCTTGATGTATGAGACCCAGTCTTCCAGTATCTCTGTACAGTCTGTTTCCCGGCTCTCCACTTCGATTTTGCCAATGGCTGCGCTCATCTCGTCGCACAGGCAGAACAGGCCGCCGTCCATGTATGCCTCCAATACATCCATGTCGATCCCGTTTTCTTCTGCCAGCACTTTTAGGCTGTCGAAGTCTTTTTCTTTTCTGAGGCTGGCCGCCGTTTCGTTGATTTCACCCGCGTTGTCAAATTCTCCAAATCGTTCAAACATGTCCTCTCCTTTCCGGCTGCATGGTGCAGCCTGTCAAATCCCGCTTTACCCTTGCACTGTCAGGGTGCGGCGGAATTTTGTCACTCTTTGATTTCTGTAAAAATACCCCTGAGTGTCCGTTCCGTCCCAAACTTCCAGCGCATCCATTGCAGATAATCGTGGTGGTCTTTCACGGCGGCCAGCTCATGGCCGTTTTCCTGCACTATATTTAGGATGTCGCTCCACAAAACGGAATCTTCCGCTTCTTTTCCCCGGCTTGTCTTCCATCCGTTCTGCTGCCAGTCCCACGGCCACCGCCGCGTGATTGCTGAGACAATGTATCCGCATTCTGTGTGGACGACGATGCTGACAGCGTAGTTCATGCGCTGGACTGCATCCCTCAATGCATAGAGTACCAGCCGGGATTCGGTGGCGTCGTCATAGGCAGCTATGGCCGGGACACTTTCATAGTCCTCTTCTTGCCATTGGGCCGTCTGGCTGGTTCCTGTCTTCCGGTATATCTTTGTTTTGATGACGTAGCAGGTTTTGCCGCCGCCTCTTCCCGCCGCCCGGATGCTTGTCCCGATATAGATGTCCACTGTCCGCATCTCTTTCCTCCTTCCCCAGCCGCCGCAGGGTATAGTGCTGGTAGGGCAGCCCGCTGTATTTGTTGACGCCGTTCATCAGGGATCCCTTTACCAGCTCCCAGCCCTTGGGCGGCTTTGGTTCTTCCCGCCATCTGCGGGCGGGGATCTTCTCCCGTTTTTCCACAGGCCTCCTCAGGTTGCGGGACGGTATGTAGCTGAGTTTTTCGATCGTTCCATCCTTCGTGATCCGGTCCGCGGTTTCCTTGATGATGTACTCGGCCAGCACTCCGTATTCGCCGGATTCGTCCAGCGGAGAAAAATAGGGTCGTCCCCTGATCCAGAGCCTCCGGATGATGGCCGCCGTGCTTTCCCTGTCATTGTGGCAGTCATTGACGATCATGTGCCAGTGGACGGCTCCACGCTGTCCCGTCTCACAGGTGATGATGTATTTCAGTTCCCATCCCTGTCTTTTGAACGCGTTACGAAGCTTGTCCCGGAATTTCCGGATGACGGCGGGGGCGTCTTCGGGATCCGGCCTCTCCCCGGGGCGGCAGGTCAGCGTCACGTGCCAGTCCCCCGCTTCGAAGTTCAGCTCGATCAGCCGCCGCAGTTTCCGGGTGCGCTGCCACAGGTTCTGCCGTGCCATCTCCTCCGGGGTCTTTTTCCGCCGTGCCTGTCTCGGCATACCCGGCGCTCCGTATCTGATGTCATAGTATTTTAAAATCTCCATCCTGTTCCGGATACTGCAGCTCACTTTGGTGTACATTTTTTTGTTCCTCTCTCTGGCCTATGTTTAATTCTCTGATTGTGGTAGAAAAGCCTTTTGAAATCCTGCTTTCCGGGTGGCGCCGGCGCGCCGCTTATTTGCATGACAGCCTCCGGTTGTGGTCTCCGCGGCTGATCTATCCCCGGCGGGGGCGCACGTCAAGGATCTCGTCTACGGTATAGCCCTCTGGACAGCGTCTGGTGCAGATCCGGGTGACCAGATCGTTCTCATCGTGCAGGATGTTCGGCTTCCTCGGATGCAGGTGCAGCTCGTCCATGGTAAAGTGGCGTACCACGCATTCCCAAGAGGCCTTCTCCGCCCACTTGGCCGGAAAAATCCCTTCCTGCGCCTGTTCGTCCTCCCCGATGTAGGGCGCGTCCCCGAACAGCTCCGTCATCTCCGCTTGGCTGCATCCCACCGTCAGCGCCGCAGCGTGGGCGTCATGATAAATGTGCTTGGCCGCATCGTACTGGCCGTGGTTATAGTACCAGCGGAACCGTTCTCCCATATCCCGGAGCCGGTCCATGATCTCGTCCGGATTAAGCATCCTGTTCCTCCTTCCTGCCTTTCAGCCGTAGCAGCAGCTCCGTGATCTCCTGCACCCTCCCCCTGTATTTCCGCCATTTTTCCGCCATTTCCTCGCAAAAAAAGCAAAAAATAATAAGGGGTACGAAAATCCCTGCAAAAATGCCCGTCTGCTCCAAGGGCGACGTCTCCGCAAACCATGGTATGATCCTGATCGCAAGCGCCGCTCCCAGAGCCGATATGATGATGTTTTTCACTCCTTTTCCTCCTTCCTGTGCCGCCGGGACAGGACTTCCGCCACCTGCTCCGCCGCAAGGTGCATGTCCCACGCGATGGCCTCCGGCTGCCATCCGGCGCGCGCCAGCGCAAGGATTTTCGCCTCGTCGATGCCGTCCCGGATGTGGAACCCTTCTGCCCGGAGCGCCTTTTTGATGGTGAGTTCCGCGCATCCGGTCTCTGCCGCCAATTCCCTGACGCTCATTCCCGCCCGGTACAGGCCGGCGATCCGGCCTTTGTCCAGCTGTCTTTTCCTCATGTCTGCTCCTTTCCGGGTGCGGCTTCCCCGCCGTCTGCCTCCTCTGCCGCCTTGGACACAGCGGCGTATTCCGCAATGGCGGACGCAATCGCCCCCGCTGCCTTCTTGCTCTTTAACGCTCTGGCCAGCGCTTCCGTGTTCCAGAAGACGTCGTCAAAGCCTGCCAGATCGCATCCGGTATTCCAGTTGGGGATCGCGCAAAAGCCCCCGTTCATGTAGCGGCCAAAGATCACGTCGTAGTGGTTGCCGTTGTAATCGACCCCGATGTGGTGCATGTCGCTCACGTCCTGATAAGATTTGTAGTTGTAGTTTTTCATTATGTTTGCTCCTTTCCGGGTGTGGGCTGTTCTCCGCCCGCCTCCCTCTCCCTCCGCTCCCTGCTCCGCCGCAGCTCTTCGGCTATCACGATCGCCGACACCCGGTCGATGATGGCGTCTACCTCTTCCTTTGACCGGTCCCGAAAGTAATCGTCATGCACGATAATGCGGCAATGCCCGCCGTCTTGGTAATCCCTTACTATTGCCATGCTTCCACCTCCCCGCCGTTCATTCTATGTGATACTGGTTGTACTTGTTGCCTGCTATTCTTATACGCAATTTTTCCCATAGCTTCTTTTGATAAATGCTTTGCACGTCTCATCCGTCTTTCTATTCCTTGTTCTGTGGCCTGCTACACAATGTCCTGAATATGTCGGAGCGTACCCATTTCCACATTTGACATAATGCTGAATAAAATTGCTGCAGTATTCACAGTTTTTAGGCAGTCCCGCCCTGTTTCCGCAGATATTCTGTAATTCCTCCAGCTGGGATTTTAATGCAATGTTTTCCACTTCTAATTCCTTAACCTTGTCCGCTATCATCATTCCACCTCCATTTACGCCATGTTATGGCGTATTATTAATTTTGATTATATGCCATAATATGGCATATGTCAACACTATTTGGAGGTGTCCCATGTTCAATGACCGCTTACGCGCAACAAGAATCTCTCGTGGCTTTACTGCACAGGCATTGGCAGATAAACTTAATACCGGATTGAGAAATTATCAAAAATATGAGAGTGGTGATGCGCGCCCAACTTTTGAGGGGCTGGTAGCCCTTGCTGATATATTAAATGTTCCTACTGATTTTCTTTTGGAACGGGATCTTTATCTGACATCTCTCGGAGTTTCCGTTGATGTATCCCTAGAATGTCCTCCAAGGCGTCCCAAACCTCAAAAGACCCCATAGAATCACCTGCTTCAAGCTTTTGATAATGCCTAAGTCCTATATCTAATCTGTCTGCCATCTGCTGCTGTGTCATGCCCGCCCTCTGGCGGGCTTCTTTTAAGTTTCTTCTCATGCTATCTCTGCCTTGATGTGATACTGGTTGTACTTGTTGCCTGCTATTCTTATACGCAATTTTTCCCATAGCTTCTTTTGATAAATGCTTTGCACGTCTCATCCGTCTTTCTATTCCTTGTTCTGTGGCCTGCTACACAATGTCCTGAATATGTCGGAGCGTACCCATTTCCACATTTGACATAATGCTGAATAAAATTGCTGCAGTATTCACAGTTTTTAGGCAGTCCCGCCCTGTTTCCGCAGATATTCTGTAATTCCTCCAGCTGGGATTTTAATGCAATGTTTTCCACTTCTAATTCCTTGACCTTGTCTCCTAACATTTGTTCTACCTCCTTTTGTTAGCAATATACTAACATTTGTGAGTAGAATTGTCAATTTGTTTTTGATACAATGTGCTAACAACAATAGCTAGGAGGTTATCATCATGGCAGTATCAAAAATCCAAACGGGACTCCGCATTGACGAAACAACTTACGGTAAACTAAAAACCCTTTCTGAAACTGAAAACCGCTCCTTAAATAACTTAGTTGAATTTATAATCAAAAAGTATTTATCTGATTACGAAAAAGAAAGCGGCACTATTCCAATTGCTCCTTATCCAGAAAATTAAGACCAATATCCACCAAAATGAGTATAAGCTGATTAATTGACACACCCATTCTGTCAGCTTTCTCTTTTATTCTGTTGTACTGATTTCCCGGTATCCTTAATCCGGTCTGAATTTTATCATCTGCCATTTTTTACTCCTTCTATCTTCGGGACAAACGTTGGATCCAGCGGATGAAAATCAGCTTCGGCAAGTGCCTTTTTCACAGTCTGAAGATCAAGAGATATATTGATGCCTACATTGGGTGGCTGACTACGAACTTCCTTTTCAAGGTCGGCCACCCTTTTTTCTAATTCCTGCAATTTCCGGCTATCCAATTCCCTCACCTCCCCTTCCAATATCGCTAGCTTCTCTTTCTGGGTCATCTGGATATCTGTATTTTGACAAGCTTCCAGATAACTATCCAACCGATCCCACAATTTTGACTCTTGAAGTGAGTACCAATCGTGGGCGGGCAAAGAAAATGAAATTGTCGGTTCCTTCTTGTTAATAATATTTGTAATTGTGTAAATGATCCGTCACCTCCCCTACTTTATTGACAATATTCTCTTGTTGCATTATTCTGTTCGTACAGGCTGTTGCAGCAGCCGAGTACAAAAGAAAGGAAAAACATTAAAATGACTGATAACGAAAAACGCGCTCATGATCTCGCTATCGCAATTACCATTGATGCGGCTCAAATGTACCGAGATGCTCCAATCGCTGACAACGAATCCCAAAGATCATTTGACTTTTTTGCGAGATACATGGAAGTTTACAATCAAATTCTTGAGTGCTTTAATGCACAATTTCCTAACTCAAACTAACGTTTGATAGGTTCTGCGAAAATTTGTTTACCATTAATTAAACCAATGAATAAAAAAGGTTTCTTAGAGACTTCCTTTCTCTTTGAAGCCTTTTTCTGTCTATGCTTTTTCTTTGACAACTCTCTCACCTCCCCTCCAGCTCCGGAACCCTGTGATCCCGTTCACGGTATTGCTGCGCTTCCTGCTTCCCGGCCATATATCCGGCGATAAACGCCTTGCCGCTCTCGTCCAGCGCAACAAATTTTTCCGCAATGCTTTCCATTAACGTTCTTCTCTCTTCTCTCGACAAAGAACTCACCTCCTCTGCTTTATTGACAATATTCTCTTGTTGTGCTAATTTATAAACTTTATATAGATTAGTAAAAAGATGCTAAATATGCCTGCTCCGGCTCCGAATCCTATATATCTTGTTGCATAATAGGTACATGCACCTGTAATAATTGAATAAATAATTATTCTCAATTCCGTTACCTCTCCTTAAACATCGTGTCCTCGGTCATTGAGTCCTGCACCCATGGTCTCCTTTGCTAAAACCATGCCCTCGGCTACTCCCAGAATATAATTTTGTTTGTTGTCATCCAATTTAGGGATTATTAATGCAATCTTTCTGATGATTTCTTTCTCCATTTCTGACATAACAGAACCCTCCTTTTGTCGTTCTGCGATCATTATATTTCATTTAGTGATTATTGTCAATATATATCATTGACATTTTTGTCATTAAATGATATATTTTTTCAAGGAGGTGTGAAACGTGAATACTATAGGTGAACGCATTCGATATATAAGAAAAGAAAAATTGCATAAATCTCAAAAAGATTTTGGTCAAATCTTAGGGCTGAAATCAAATTCTATCAGTTGTATTGAGACAGGCACCAATACTCCTGCTGACCAAACTATAAAGGCGATCTGTCGCGAATTTGATATCAATGAAGATTGGCTTCGTAATGGGACTGAACCTATGCGCAATATACGCACCAGAAACCAAGAGATCGGTGCTTTTGCAAATGAGATCATGGATCTGCCGGATGATGCCTTTAAAAAACGTTTTGTCGAAGCCTTAAAGAAACTTGATACCAAAGACTGGGAGACGCTGGAGAAGATTGCAAGCACAATAAAAGAGGGCTAATCGCCCTCTTTTATCATGTTGTTTATGTATTTCAAAATTTGATTCAATATCCAAATATCATCTATTGACCTGATTTTACTAATCATTTTCCGCTTGATCTCATTGCCATAAGTAACTGTGTTCCTATCTGCTGATCCCCAAATTTGCTTTTGCATCTATCCCGCCTCCTGTCTTTCGTTTGTGTCGTAAATCATAATTGCCTTGTTTTGCTATATTAACATATATTTCCTCATTTGTGTCGATTTTCATGTCGATTTCCAGAAACATGGAAATATTTTTTTGCATCTATACTTTTTGATTATGATGTGATATAATCATGTTATTTGTATTCGGAGTCGAACAGATCCGTAATTCTGCATTCCAGAGCTTTGGCGATCTGCTCCATCTGGAGAAGCCTCGGCGATCCTTTCCCGTTCTCGAAGTTGTTGATCGTCGATCTCCCGATGCCGGATCTCTCGGCCAGCTCCTCCAGCGTTACGCCTTTCGACTTCCGGACGTCCCATATTTTAATTACCATGCGCCTACCTCTGTTACAAGGGTAACCTTTTATACTGCCACTATTCAAGCAGCGGCGCACTTTTGGGATAGCTCAATGCTATAAAGCATCTAATAATACCAAGGAGGATTTTTTATGACAACCAACACAACTAACTCAACAGGCAAATCACAAAGCGGACTCGGTATTGCCGGTATGGTCTTGGGCATCATAGCCCTTCTGCTGTCCTGCATCCTAATCGGGGGCTTCATCGGCATTTTGGGTCTTATCCTGTCCTTAATCGGCATGACCCAGAAAGACCGAAATCACGGCATGGCCATCGCCGGAATCGTGCTGAATGCCGTTGCCGTGATTATCATGATTTTGATTTTCGCCGCCGGCTCGTCCGTAGGCTCCTCACAGCCTGCAAACTCTGTACGGGAAGCAGTCGAAAGCGCGCAGGAGGAAGAAAAAGATTTCATTACCTATGAGGAATTTGACTCTATCGAAAACGGAATGACTTATGAACAGGTTGTTGATATCGTCGGCTATGACGGAACCGTTATGTCCAGCGTTGATCTTGCCAATATCAATACCACCATGTACTGCTGGTATGGCGTAGATGGCATCACCAATGCAAACGTTACCTTCCAGAATAATGCTGTGGTCAGCAAGGCGCAGTTCGGCCTTAAATAATGTTCTGTATGCACTGATTTTCATTTAGTTTTGAACCTTCAAAACTAAATACTTTACAAAACCGAACTTTTCGTATATTATGTCTTTAGGTGGCGATGCTTTTGTGCTGTATTTACAATTTTTTCCAGTACATCAGTTTAGATTTTGTACATATGATATACTGGAGTCATTAATTAAGGGGTGATTTATATGGCAACAAAAAGTATTCTGAAAAATGTAGACATTAAGGATAAGAAACTTGGCAAGTCATTAGTAATCGCATTGGAACACGCTGCCGGAAAACATGCAAAGGACGTGCAGCTCAGCCGAACCTATGAAGATGCCCGCGGGGATAGGCTGAATGCTATCTTCGATTATTCTTAGAGAGGTATGAACATCATGGGATTAGATCGTGACACATTGTTCTAAACATATTGGGAAAGGCATTTGGGCAGCCAAGTGCCTTTCTTTTTTGTATGCTCCGAAGTCAATCCGTTGCACCGGTGCAACTTGAGGGGAAAACACAACACGCATTATGCGCATATAATAGTTGAAAATGCGCATAATGCGTGTTATAATGAAATAACAATAAGGGAAGAGGTGATGCAATGAATGCGGTTTCGCGAAGTTGTTAAAATAGTTACTGAAGATGGATGGTTTGAGGTGAAACAAAAAGGATCTCACCATCAATACAAACACCCGACAAAGCCCGGAAAAGTAACAATTCCGGAGCATGGCGGAGACCTAAATATGGATACTGTGAAGTCAATATTGAAACAGGCGGGGCTGTGAATTTCCGTCTGCATAACAGAAAAGGGAGATTTCAATGGAAAAATCAGGAGGTAAATTAATATATCCGGCCATTTTCAAGCCGTTTAGCGATGGCAGCGGCGGATATGTAGTAGAATTTCCAGATTTGCCCGGGTGCGTTACTGAAGGCAGGAATATGGAAGAGGCGATCGAGATGGGAATGGACGCAGCGTGCGGATGGATTTTGGGAGAACTGGAGGACGGCGAAAAGATTCCTCCAGCGTCAGAGTACAAGGATGTTCATACAACAGCAGAAGCAATGGTAAATATGTTGCTGCTTGACATTGATTCCTATGCGGAACAGTATGGCGAAAACGCAGTTCGCAAAAATTTAACCATTCCGGCATGGCTCAATAGTTTTGCCGAGAAAAATAATATTAACTTTTCTAAAGTATTGCAAGATGCGCTTTTAAGCATGGCAAAATCCCAGCAAGTATAGACACCCGCTAATTGCCAGAAGAGGAGAATCCCATGTCTGATCCCAAATATTGCGCCTATCTCCGCAAGAGCCGCGCCGACAGGGACGCGGAGCTGCGCGGGGAAGGGGATGTGCTGGCGCGCCACCGCGCCATGCTGGAAGATCTGGCAGCCCGCATGGGCATCACACTGGACGAATGGTACTGCGAAGTAGTGTCCGGTGACACCATCGCAGACCGCCCTGAAATGCAGCGCCTGCTCTCCGATGTGGAGGCCGGGCACTTTCTTGGCGTGCTGGTGGTGGAAGTAGAGCGTCTTGCCCGCGGCAACACCAGAGATCAGGGCATCGTGGCCGACGCTTTCAAATACTCAGGCACCAAGATCATCACGCCGCTCAAGACCTATGATCCCAACGATGAGTTTGATGAGGAATACTTTGAGTTCGGCCTGTATATGGCCAGACGGGAATACAAGACCATCAACCGCAGACTGCAGCGCGGCCGGATCCGCTCCGTTATGGAGGGGCGTTTTGTCGGCGGTACCGCTCCTTATGGATACCGCAAGGTCAAGATTCCCAAAGAAAAGGGCTACACCCTTGAAATCGTGCCGGAGGAAGCCAAGATTGTCTCCTGCATCTATGAATGGTACTGCAGCGGTCTCCTGCTGCCAGACGGCTCTCTCCGCCGCCTCGGTCCTGACGGCATCGCCCGTCAGCTTGACCTGCTGGGTGTAAAGCCGCCCCGGCAGAACGTCTGGTCCAAAGCCACCATATCCGACATTCTGCGGAATATTGTCTATGCCGGTTATGTCTATTTCGGCCGCCAGAAGGAAGTCAAATCCTCCGTCAACGGCCGGATTGTCAAAATGCGCAAAAGCAACCCTGACTATGAAATCTACAAGGGACTGCACCCGGCGATCATTCCGGAGGAAACCTTCCGTCTGGCACAGGAGATCCGCAGCGGCAACCGCAAAAACACGCTGCCCGCCATGCAGACTCTGCAGAATCCGCTTGCGGGACTCGTCTACTGTAAAAAATGCGGCAGGCTCATGACTCGTCTGGCGCCAAACAGCCGCAACCGCTATTCCACGTTGAAATGCCCGAACCGATACTGCGACAACATCTCAGCTCCGCTGTTTCTGGTGGAGCAGGAGCTGCTGCGCTTTCTTCAGGCATGGCTTGCGGATTACGAACTGCACCACGCTGACCGTGACGCAGTACCCTTCCGGGAAGAGATCGCCATCCAGACAGAATCCATTCGCCGTCTGGAGGAGCAGACCGCCGGGATCCGGAATCAGCTGAATAAAACTTATGATCTGCTGGAGCAGGGTATTTATACCCCTCAGATCTTCAGGGAACGGCACGACACGCTTCAGGCGCAGATCGATGCCGCAGAAAAGACAAAGCGGCAGCTGATCCGCGACGTGGATAAGCTCAATGCACTCCGTATCGAACAAGAACAGCTCATCCCCAAAATACAAGGGCTGTTGGATGCCTATCAAGGGAACTCTCCCGCCTCCAACAACCGGATCCTGAAAGAGATCATTGAGCGCATCACTTATCAAAAGAATGCGCCCAATCGCCGCGGCCAGCTCCACAATACCAACTTCACGCTGGAGGTATTCCCTCGAATCCCCACATGACAACAGCCCTTGTATTCACAAGGGCTGTGTAATCTCCTCTTCCGGTTTCATTTCCGTTGAAAATTCATAGATTGCGTCACTTGGCAAATCTATATCTGCATTCCAAAAAATGCAGGTTCGGCTCTCGTCAAGCTGGACATTCTCAAACAATCCATCTATGCATTTTAAATCTTCATACCCCTTGATACTTTCTATGTCTTCTTTGACATCATAAAAACAATTTTTCCCGTCGTCAAAAACAACATGCAAAATATAATTTTCTAAAGGTTCCACACTCTTAATTCTCGGTATCATCCCCACGCCTGCGCTCCTCTCATTGCATTACGTGTATATCTATTGTATACTTTACTCTAGATTTTATCAAGTTTTTCCTTTCATCGTTTCTCCTGCATATTGCTTGTGACATCATTGGTATTATGTATAGCCCCACTCATACGTCATCAGCAGCACATGATCCGCCGCCTCTCCCAAGGCTCGGTAATCTTTCCCCTCGTAGAGCAGCCCCTCCTGATCCGCGGAGGTCTTCGGCGCAAGCGCCACGGAAGTATGATAGCCGCTCTCCCGCATCCGCTCCGCCGTCTGCCGCACGAACGCCGTGAAAGCGTCTCTGTCGGAAGCCAGAATATATTCAAAGTCGATATCCACCCCCTGATATCCCTTCTCCCCCATCACATCCAGCAGATTTTGAATCAGATTCTCCGTATAGACCGGATTGTTGACCACGGAAGTGATCAAATTGTTGTTAAAATTGCCGTCTTCCCCCAAGGGCGTCAGCGTGAGAATGGGCTGCACACCCTGCCGCAGCGCAGCCGCGATCATCCACTCGTCGTCCCAATAGGGGGCCAGCAGCGCACCGTACTCGGTAAATCCATATGAAAAAATCGGAAGCTCCGACAAAAAAGGAAGCGTCTGCTCCAACACCCACGCCCCGATAAAGGGATAGGCGTAACCGCTGACCCGGACGCTCCGTGCGGGACTGCGCCCTCCCTCCGCAATCAAAAGAGCCTGCCCTATGGCAAGCTCATACGGATATAAGATTTGATTGTCCTGCGTAATCTGGGTGACGGACACTCCGGTTTTCTCTGCAATCAGATCCACGGTATCTCCCGGCTGCACCACATAAATCTGCATAACGGCCACCATGCCTTTCCACCGCCCGCGCCGTCTGCGCGGGCCGCATCTTGTTATAACATATTCATGATAAGATATGCATGATAACAGATGCGGATACCCCGGCGCGCCGCTCTCAGAATTCCTTTTTCTCCATGATATGCATACTGACGGCCATGGACAAAAGATAGGCCGCAACGGTAATCAGTCCCGCAAGCGTCAGACAGCCGCCTATTCCGATCAGTTCGTCCAGACGGTTCAAGGTATCCGCCGCCAGCTCCATCGCTTTCCCGCCTGTATCGTTCTCCAGATGAACAGCCACCAAGAGGCACAATCCAAACAGGCATCCGAACACAATGACCGTAAGTACCCGGCTCTTCTCCGCCCCGAATTTGAGTTGCAGCGGCATCATGACGATAGGCATCCAGAGAAACATGACCCAGATGATCCCACAGGTGACGCAGTGAATCCAAAGATCCACGCCGCCGTTTAGGAAAAGCGCAGCCACAGTGCCGGAAAGCAGACATGCTCCCGCGGAAAACAACAGCGACAGCACATATTTTTCCGCCACATATAATCTGGGCGTCACCGGAAGCGTAAATAGAAACGCATAACCGTTCTCATGAGCATCCCAGCTGACGGTGTTAAAGGCATAGATCATCCCCAGCAGAATGGCATAAGCCACGAAGCCTCCCCCATTTCCCGCGGAACGGTTCATGATGATTCCCAAGGCCGCCACCGCCATCAGGAACATCACGATCCCTTGGTTTTTAATCGTCCGGATATCTTTGATTATCAGCCCTAACATACCGCTTCCCCCTTTATCATCATATAGATCAAGTCGTCGATCCCGTTTTTCTCCACCACAATGTCCGGATAATTATCCAGATAAAACTGCCTCTGGTCGGTCAGGCACCGATAGCCGTAGGACTCCCGCTTTCTCCGCAGAAGATGCCGTTTCTCCAGCCTGCCATACTGTCTCTCATCCACTTTCAAGACGGCATACTGTCCAAGCAGCCTGTCTGTCTCCTCATGGAAAACAATTCCCCCTTCGTGAATCATATAGACTTCGTCGCAGAGATTCTCCAGATCCGTGGCGATATGCGAACTGATCAAAATTGCCCGTTCCTCTTCCTCCATAAATTCCCGCAGCAGCGTAAGCACCTCGTCCCGCGCCACCACATCCAGTCCCACCGTGGGTTCGTCCAGAATCAAAAGTCCGGCTCCGTGTGAGACCGCCGCAATGACTTTGAATTTTGTCTGCATCCCCGTGGAAAACTCCTTGAGCTTTTTGTCTACGGGCAGCCGGAATCTCCGGCATTGCTCCAAAAACCTCTGTCTGTCAAAGTCCGGGTACAGTTTTGCCATGACTGCCGCCACATCCCGAATGCAGAGCCAGCCCGAAAACCCGGAATTGGACCAGACGACCCCTGTCTTCTGCTTATCTTTTGCGGAGAGCCGCTGCGCCTCTACGCCGAAGAGTTCCGCCCGGCCGCACTCCGGCCTGACCAGCCCCAGCGCCGCCTTGAAAACGGTTGTCTTACCCGCGCCGTTGGGTCCGATCAGTCCCACGATCCTGCCCTGCGGCACTTCCATAGTACAATTCAGGCAAAACTCCCCGTAAGTTTTCTGCAATCCTTCTATTTTGAGCATCTTGCACCTCCGATATACATTTGTCTGCCGGATGCGCCGGCGTTTATTTCTCCAGCTGAATTTCAAATATTTCCCGCAGTTCTTCCGGCGTAAGACCATAAAGACGTCCCTTCCGCAGAGCCTCCTCCAGAAGGTTCTCCACCTCTTTGATCCGTTCCTCGCGCATCCGGTTGGGATTGGCCTCTGCCACAAAGGTTCCCTTCCCGTGTACGGTCTTCACCAGACCGGTCTCCTCCAGCGCGTCGTAAGCTTTCTTCACAGTCAAGGCGCTGATTTTTAATTCTTTGGACAGGGCGCGCACGGAGGGGAGGAGCGCACCGGTTCCCAGCTCCCCGCTCGCGATCATCTCCCCAATCTGCGCCACCAGCTGTTCATAGATCGGCACCATGGAAGAATTGTTGATCATCAGCTTCATGTTTCCTTTCACCTCCCCTCTCTCAGATTTGGATCTGCAAATCAGCAGCTTTGTCGCAGCCTCTTTTCACAGCTTCGTTTTACAGCCTCGTTTCACAAAATAGAATACAAAAAGCGGATGCGCTGCCGCATCCGCCTCGCAATAAACAGTATACAACAGTTTGTATCTGTTGTCAACTGTTATACACTGTTCATTTTCTATTTGTTTTCTAAAAAAGAAAATTCTCTCCTTTCCGCCTTCAATAGGGATAGGCGATTGCGAAACGCTTATTTCGGAAAGTGTTATTGTGCAAATTGCACATTCAACGCAGACACGCTTTCGCTCCAACCTCACCGTAATGGCACATAAGGCGCTAAAATACAGCGCCTAAGTGCCAACGGTTCGCTAGGGTCTGCTTATGAATATACAATCTGCACAATTTCGATTTCGAAAAATATTGTTTCGCAAACGTCTATTCAAGAGGAATAGGGATTCTTTTTACAGAGATCCTGTAAACAGCACTTGTCACAATGCGGCGCTGTCCTTGCGGTACAAACCGCCCTCCCGTGATCTACCAGCCTGTGGCAGAAATCGTTTCCCTCCTCCGGCGGAATCAGTTTCCACAGCTCCTTCTCCACTTTTGCGGGTTCTTTAATCCCATCCACCAGCCCCATGCGGTTGACCAGCCGGATACAGTGGGTGTCGGTGACGATAGCCGGTTTGCCGAACACGTCTCCCATGATGAGATTGGCGCTCTTGCGCCCCACGCCGGGAAGCTTTAAAAGCTCCTCCATGCTGTCCGGCACCCTGCCGCCGTACTCGTCCCGCAGCATCTTCATACAGGCGCTGATGTCTCTGGCCTTGCTCTTTCCCAGACCGCAGGGATGGACGATCCGCTCGATCTCCTCCACCGGAGCCTCCGCCAGAGCGTCCACGTCGGGAAATTGCTCATACAATCCCTCCACCACCACATTGACTCTGGCGTCCGTGCATTGTGCCGCAAGCCGCACGCTGACCAAAAGCTTCCACGCCTGATCGTAGTCCAGCGTACAGTCCGAATGCGGATATTCTTCTTTCAACCGCTCTATGATGGCGAGCGCCCGCTGTTTTTTTGTCATTTGTCCTCTCATTCCGCCGCCCGGGCGGCACTCTATGTACTTTTACAGGTACTTCTCAAACCGCTCGTCAATGGCATTTTCAAACACAATTCCCGTAATGCCGGGACCTGTATGCGCCCCGATAGCGCATCCCACCTGTCCCAGCAAAATCTCTTTCACGCCGATCTCTTCCCGCAGCGCCCGCAGGATCGGCTCCGCATCTGCCGGATCCGCGCCGTATACGGTTCCCACAATCTGCCGCTCCAGCGAAGCGCCCTTCTCTTTTGCCAGTTCTATACAGCGCCGGATCGTCCGTTTCATGCCGCGCACTTTCTCCACTGCCTCCAGCGCCCCCGCCTCGTTGACGATGATGATCGGCTTGATGTCCAGCACGCCGCCCACCGCTGCGGAAGTCTTGCTCAGACGGCCGCCTCTGGCCAGGTATTCCAGCGTATTGACGGTCACCACATGCTCCATATGCCCGCAGAAATGCTCCGCCGCCTCCAAGATCAACTCCTTGGGCGCACCGTTTCGCTGCATCCGCAGGAGCTTATACACCACCAGACCGAACCCCAGAGACGCACACTTTGAGTCGATGATCGTGAGTTGAAAATCCGGATACTCCTCCAGCACATCCTCCTTGGCCAGACTCGCCGCCTGATACGTTCCCGCTATGCCCGTGGAAAAACAGATATAAAGCACCTCGTCTCCCCGTTCGGCAAACGGCTTAAAATGCTCATAGAACATATACTGGCTGATATGGTAGGTCTTGATATCCACCTTGTCTTCCTTCTGGATCCGGTAAAACTCATCCGGCTGCAAGGTCTCTCCGTCAAAATAGTCTTCGCCGTCCAAAGTCACCGGCGTGGGAATCACGTGCAGCCCGTACTCCTTGATAACCTCCTTGGGGATATCCGATGCAGAGTCCGTAATGATACAAAATGCCATTCACTCTTCTCCTTCCGATTCTGTCTCAGTCCACCACTTCCACGCGCTCGATCACCGGCCTGTTTTCCACCGGGACGATTCCCTGCGCGTCCTGCCCCGTAGTATTCTCGCAGATGTCATCCACAATCTCCATGCCCTCCGTCACATAGCCGAACGCTGCATACGCGCCGTCCAGAAAAACGCTGTCCTGATGAACGATAAAGAATTGGGAGCTGGCGCTATCCATGAGCTGGGAACGCGCCATGGAGACCGCCCCTCTGGTGTGGGACAGCGGATTCTCCACCCCGTTGTCTGCAAACTCTCCCTTGATCTGCTGTTCCGACCCGCCGGTTCCGTTTCCGAGGGGATCTCCGCCCTGCATCATGAAATCCTTTATGATGCGGTGGAATGTCAGGCCGTCATAAAATCCCGACTCCGCCAGCCGGACAAAATTCGTCACCGTGATGGGTGCGCTGTCCGCATCCAGCTCTACTGCGATCACGCCCTTATCCTTGATATGGATGTTGACATGATGCTTGCCCGCAAGCAGCTCCTCCTCGGCCGCGCTGCTCTCCGGCTCCTGTTCCCCGGACTGCTCCTGTTTTCCCGCGCCGCATCCGGCCAGCGCCAGCGTGCAGAGCATCCCGATCGCCACCGCTCTGATCCATGTTTTGGGGATACTATTAGAGATACTATTCCGAACACTATTCCGGATACTGTTTTTGATGCGATTTCTCATACCGTTTCCTTTCCGCGCGCTGTGCGCATACCATTTTAGATTTTCCGGTCAAAGACAGACGCCTGCTCATTATCTGCCAGACTCATAAACGTATCTTTATCATTGTGGGGGAACAACAATTCCATATACAGATTCCCCAGCAGGCTCTTTACTTTCTCATGATCGATGTGCATATCGGGAAAATCGTTGCGCTCCAGCCGCTTTAATCTCTCCAGAATCCTCTCTATGCTCTGCCACTCGGAAAGCTCCGGCAGCGCTTCTCCGCTTGGAACTTCCGGAGCCGCCGATTCCATAATGGGTTTCGCCTCGGGGATGTTATAGACCACATTTTTACAGGTTTTGGCAAAACACTCCGGGTCATAATCCGCCAGATACCCCAAATCGTCCATCGTCAGCGGCTTTTTGTTATGTATTTTGAGATAGATATTGACAAGACGAGTATTTTTTCCCATGGCGGCCCCTCCATCCTGTATTTAGGTCATCTTGGAAATTCGCGTCCTCTCTCCTTAGTCCCACCAGAAATACCAAATTTCAGATGCGGCCACACATGCCGCCACTTCACTCAACGTCCCTGTCTTTGTGCATTGAAACACCCGATCCGGCGTGAAGGCAAAATGTTCCTTGGCAACGGTCATGGCGTCCCGCTCCGCAACCGGGGCAGGCACGCGCATTTCCATGACGTCGTGGGAAATCGTGACGGGTACCGCTCCGTATTTTTCAAACCAGTATTTGCAGACAGCCATCATTTTTTCAACCTCGGGGCAATCGTTCCATCCGCCAAACGGCACATATGCCACCAGCTCCCACGGCTTACTCGTCGGCACTTTCAACAATATCGTTTCTACAATTCCCTTAGAACGGTAATCCTGAAAGGCCGTATACCGGTCAACCACCTCCGGCTTCCCTTCAAATTGACCGATCAATTCTTCCATGTCCAGATCATCGATTGTGTCCTCCTCAAAGCGATCCTGAAGCCATTTCTCGCCGGATTCCAACTCGGTTTTTAAAATATCGTCCAAGGAATATCCATCGTCCTTCAAGATTCCAAAATACTCTTCCAGAACGTCGTCCGTAGGAACCAGTACCGGCGTAAAGCCCTCCTGTCTTCCCTGCAGCACAGCCTTTTCGTAGGCGTCCATCACGTCTTCATAACGGGCTTGTGAGGAAAAGATCTGACAGGGATAACCCAACTGTGCAACCATCCTTTGGGTAGTGGGTTGTGCCTGCTCCAAGGCCAGCTCACCGCTCCCATGCGTTCCATTCGCCGCAGAACTTTCCTGCCGGTTCCTTTTCCATCTGTCAAACATCCCCATCCTGACTTCCTCCTTTGCGCTTGATTTCTGCGCATCGCTTTCTCACTTATGATAGGGCTCTCCGTTGATAATCCGGAAAGCCCTATAGATCTGTTCGCTCAAAATCACCCGCATCAGTTGATGGGGGAATGTCATATTCGAAAAACTCAAATGAAAATCCGCCCGCTCCGTCACGGACCCATGCAGTCCCAGCGAACCGCCGATCACAAAACAGATTTCGCTGCGTCCTCTCAGCGCCGCCTGCTCCAGCCATTCTGCAAACTGCTCGGAATTCAGGCGCTTTCCCCCGATCTCCAAGGCGCAGACCAGCATATTTTCCCTGATTCTGGCAAGGATCCGCGCTGCTTCCCGCGCCTTAATCTGCTCTTCCAGCGCCGTCCCCGCCTTGTCCGGAGTCTGTTCGTCCGCCACCTCTATGATCTCGTATTTGCAATATTTTCCCAAACGCTTGGCATATTCTTCAATGGCGTCCCGAAAAAATTTTTCTTTGACTTTGCCCACGCTCAGGACGGTGATCTTCATTCCCCAAATATCCTTTCATATAAGCGCTCGTCAATAAAACGCTCCAACAGTCCCTGATCCAGATTCAGAAACTGCCGGTTAATCTGTTCTCTGAGGTATTCCACCCTGCGGAAATAGAGCATCTCCTGTCCGTCTTCTTCTGCGGTCTCCGCACTGTCCGCCCCGCCGGTCTCCGCATTGTCCGCCTCGCAGGATTCCACAATGTGATCGTGTGTAATCTCTCCGCTCAATTCCGGCGGGAGCTTCTCCGCCCGGAAAGCCTCCAGACACCACTTCTCCACGGTCTCTAACAGCGTGTTCTCCACTTCCGCCTTCTCCGCGAAGATTCTGGCATTTTTCATGGAGAGCGCTCCCATAACCACAAACAGCAGAAAAACCGCCATCATGACGCCGTAAAACAGATACGGATTGCTCAACCGCAGGGGCAGTACTCCGGTCATGCCCAACAGTACGCCCACAAATCCCACTCCTCCCACAATGAGCAGCGCCCATGCGGAGGATCGGTTTTCTTTTGCTCTGGCTCCGTTGTCCAGATATGATTCCCGCCTGCGGTCCTCGCTTTGATCCTTCGGATATCGAGTCATTTCTCTACCTCGTACTCAATTTGCAAACTTGTGAATTGATGAATTGACAAATTTGCAAACACATCCTTCTCATCATTTGCCACTCAAATACTCGTCGATTCCCTTGGCTGCCGCCTTGCCCGCACCCATGGCAAGAATCACCGTGGCCGCTCCGGTCACTGCGTCGCCGCCGGCGTAAACGCCCTCTTTCGTGGTCTTGCCGTTCGCCTCGTCCGCCACGATGCATTTCCACTTGTTGGTCTCAAGTCCTTCCGTAGTGGAAGAGATCAGCGGATTCGGCGAAGTGCCGAGCGACATAATCACCGTATCCACCTCCATGGTGAACTCGGAACCGGGAATCTCCACCGGCCTTCTTCTGCCGGATGCGTCCGGCTCGCCCAGTTCCATCCGGATACATTTCATGCCGGTCACCCAGCCCTTCTCGTCGGAGAGAATCTCCGTGGGGTTGGTGAGCAGGTCGAAGAGAATCCCCTCCTCTTTGGCATGATGCACTTCCTCCACTCTGGCGGGAAGCTCCTCCTCGCTTCTGCGGTATACGATGTGTACTTCAGCGCCCAGACGCAGAGCCGTTCTGGCCGCGTCCATGGCCACGTTGCCGCCGCCTACCACAGCCACCTTCCTGCCGCGCATAATCGGAGTGTTGGAATGCTCGTCGAAGGCCTTCATCAGATTGCTTCTGGTCAGATACTCGTTGGCGGAGAACACGCCGTTGGCGTTCTCCCCCGGAATCCCCATGAACTTGGGCAGCCCCGCGCCGGAACCGATGAATACGGCAGAGAAGCCCTCCTCGTCCATCAGCTCGTCTATGGTGACAGATTTGCCGATGACCACATTGGTCTCGATCTTTACGCCCAGCGATTTCACGTTCTCAATCTCTTTGGCCACCACGGCCTCTTTGGGCAGACGAAATTCGGGAATGCCGTACACCAGCACGCCGCCGGGTTCATGCAGAGCCTCGAAAATGGTCACGTCGTATCCCATCTTGGCCAGATCTCCCGCACAGGTCAAGCCTGCGGGGCCGGAGCCGATCACAGCCACTTTCTTTCCTTTTTTCTCTTGGGCGCTCTGTGGCTTGACGCCGTTCTCTCCTGCCCAGTCGGCCACGAAACGCTCCAATTTGCCGATGGAGATCGGCTCCCCCTTGATTCCCCGGATGCATTTTCCCTCGCACTGGCTCTCCTGCGGACATACGCGGCCGCATACCGCAGGCAGGGCGCTGGATGCGCTGATCACTTGATAGGCTGCCTCCACATCCCCGTTTTTCACCTGTTCAATAAAGCCGGGAATGTCGATCGCCACCGGACAGCCCTTGACGCACTGTGCATTTTTGCAGTTGATGCATCTGGCCGCCTCCTCCATGGCCTCCTCTTTATTATATCCGAGGCACACTTCCTCGAAGTTTGCCGCGCGCACTTTCGCATCCTGCTCTCTCACAGGCACTTTCTTCAAAACGTCCATCGTCCTTCTCCTTTCTAGCAGTTGCCGCAGCCGCCGTGATGCGCGCTGCCTTCTTCCAAAGCGAGCAGAGCCTTGCCTTCCTGCGTCTTATAGAGCTGCTGACGCCGCATGGCCTCGTCAAAATTCACCGCATGGCCGTCGAACTCCGGCCCGTCCACACACGCAAATTTGACCTGATCTCCCACCGTCACGCGGCAGGCGCCGCACATGCCCGTGCCGTCCACCATAATGGGATTGAGGCTGACAATGGTGGGAATGGCAAGCTCTTTGGTCAGGAGGCAGACGAATTTCATCATAATCATCGGCCCGATAGCCACGCACAGGTCGTACTGTTTTCCCTCGCCCACCAGATCTTTCAACGTCTGGGTGACCATCCCGCTCCTGCCATAGGAACCGTCGTCCGTGGTCACATAGAGATTGCCGGCCACGGCCTCCATCTCCTGCTCCAGAATCAGCAGATCTCTGGTTTTGCTGCCCACGATGACGTCCGCGTCCACGCCGTGTTCATGAAGCCATTTTACCTGCGGATACACGGGTGCGGCTCCCACGCCGCCCGCCACGAAAACGATTTTCTTCTTTTTCAGGCTCTCCGGATCCTCGCCCACCAGCTCGGAAGCGCAGCCCAGCGGACCCACAAAGTCATGGAACGCGTCCCCCTCGTTCAGTTCCGCCATCATCTTGGTTCCCGCGCCCACCGTCTGGAAGACGATGGTGACCGTCCCCGCCTCTCTGTCATAGTCGCAGACGGTCAGGGGAATCCGCTCCCCCGCCTCATCCATTCTCACGATGACAAACTGTCCCGGCTGGCAGGCTCTCGCCACGCGTTTCGCCTCCACATCCATCAGATAGATGTTGGCGGCCAGTTCCTTTTTTTTCAAAATCCGATACATAAACTCACCTCTCCGTATATTATTTTACAACATGATTCACAAACCTTCAATCCGGATAAAACTGCCAGCTCCGGCCGCGCGAAAAAGCCCTGTGCGCTACAGTTCGGCCAGCTGGTACTCCCCGTTCTCTTCCAGCAGTTTATACAGATACCCGGAATACGCATTGACCGCAAAATAATTCCCCGTCCTCGCACCGATCCCCTGTACGTCCACAAACACCTCCGCCACCACGTAGAAGGCGTTGATGTCGCTGATATTGACCACATAGAGATACTGGTACTGGTAACAGGCGGCAGTGTCGTCAAAATGTCCTGAATGATCCCGGATTTTGCCGGAAGAAAGCATACTCTCCCGCACTTTGTCCACCGCCTGCTCCGGCGGGAAGTCCGTGTCCAGCTCCAAGGTGAACAGCTTCTCCACCACCGCGCTGCTGCGTCCGGGTTCCAGCCGCACAAACTTAAAATCACTCACTCCGAGGGGCATGGGAATCGGCCCCGTATACTGTGCGGAATCCATGGTCGGCATCGTGCCATCCGTGGTGTAATAAATATTTTCCGTATCGTTCAGCACCGTGATCAGCACAGGCGTGTCGTATTCCGCATCATCCACATTGAGTTCCGGAGCCTCCAGCTCCTCCACCAGAATATGGTATTTGGCCTCCGCAGCCTCGCTGGCTACCCCGTTTTCGTTGATAAAGACGGCCCGCACATCATAATCGCCGTTTTCCAGCAGGATCGGCGCCGTATAACGCTCCGAGCGCTCATCGGGCAGACTGCCGTTCAAGGTGTAGTAGATCCCGCCTTTTCCCGTCACGGTAAGCTTCAAGGCCTTCACCTCGTCATACTCCCCCGCCGGCACGCTGAACTGCGGCGCTTCCGCCAGATAACTCTGATAGACAGCGCGGACGGAATCGCTGGAACAGGTCAGCAGCATGTCGTTGATGGTCTGATAGTCTTCCCGCGCCCGGTAAATGGCGATAAGCTTGCCATATGCGCTCTCGAGCTGCTCCGCGTCCGTGACGGGATCCTCCACGATCTGCTGCAGGCAGCTCTCGTATGCCTCTTTGTCATTCTGCAGAAAATAAACCTCTGCCAAATCAAATCTCAGATCCACATTGAATCTGTCCAGCTCTATGGCTCTGGTATATAGACGGACTGCCCGTTCATACTGTCCGGCGGCCACGGCGCGCTTTGCCCGCTCCGCCTGATATCCGGGAGAATAGTATTGGAAAATCCGGATGCCGCCCACGATCAGCAGCAGCGTCAAGATCCCCAGCACAATCCATCCGGCCAGAGGTCGAAACCTGCCGCCCTTGGGCTTTCCTTCCTGTCCGCCGCCCTCCGCCCGGTCCGCCTCTCCCTCCTGCGCCACATCCTCCAGAAGATGTTCCAGACTCTTCTCGATGCTGCGCTCCAGCTCCGGCTCAAAATCCGGAACAATATGAATGTCTTGCCCGCACTTCTCGCAGTAAAGACGGCCTTCGCCCATCTCCGCCCCGCAATTTGGACATTTCATAGGCTGTATCCTCTCTTATTGCCGCAGTACGGCGGATTCCACGCAATTATTCATCAGCATGGCGATGGTCATGGGACCCACGCCGCCCGGCACCGGCGTGATCGCGCTGCAAAGCGGCTCCACGCTCTCAAAATCCACGTCCCCGCAGAGTTTATTGTTCTCATTGCGGTGAATCCCCACGTCGATGACCACCGCGCCTTCCTTCACATAATCGGCCGTTATCATCCGCGGCCTGCCCACGGCGGCCACCAGAATATCCGCCCGCTTCGTCACTTCCTTTAAATCTTTTGTCTTGCTGTGCGCCACAGTGACAGTGCCGTTCTCCCTAAGCAGCAGAAGCGCCATGGGTTTGCCCACAATATTGCTGCGCCCGACCACGACACACTCTTTCCCCGCGATCTCCACGCCGGAACGCTTGAGCAGCTGAATGATTCCGGCGGGCGTACAGGACACGAAACCGGGTTTGCCGATGCACAAGGCGCCCACGTTCTGCGGGTGAAAACCGTCCACGTCCTTTCCCGGATCGATGGCGTCCAAGACCTTCTCCTCATTGATCTGCGCGGGCAGGGGCAGCTGAACCAGAATCCCGTTCACATCCGCCCTGTCGTTGAGCTGCCCGATCAGCTCCAGAAGTTCCTGCTGTGTGGTCTCCTCCGGCAGTTCATATGCCAGCGAACGAATACCGATGTACTCGCAGGCCTTTTTCTTGTTGCCCACATAAACCGTCGAAGCCGGATCGTTTCCCACCTGAATGACGGCCAGCGTCACCTCGATCCCCTCCGCCTTCATCTTCGCCACTCTCTCCCGGCACTCGTCCTTGATCTGCGCCGAAATGGCTTTTCCGTCGATTAATTTTGCCATGCTTTTTCTCCTATCTCATCTTTTCTCATCCGCTGTCTCTAAAACAGGCCGGTAATCCTGCCGCTGTCGTCCACATCAATGCGGTGCGCCGCCGGTTCCTTGGGCAGTCCCGGCATGGTCACCACCGCGCCCGTCAGCACGACCACAAACCCTGCGCCCGCCGCCGCATACAGCTCCCTCACATTGATCTCAAAGCCCTCGGGGCGTCCCAGAAGCGTGGGATCGTCAGACAACGAATACTGGTTTTTGGCCATGCACACGGGAAGTCTCCCGTATCCGAGCCGCTCCAGCCGCTCCATCTGTCTGCGCGCTGCGGGCGTAAAGGTCACGCCGTCCGCCCCGTAAATTTCCACCGCCACCGCTTCTATCTTCTCTTCAAGGCTCTGCGTGTCTTCGTAGATCGCCTGAAAACGGCTCTCTCTGTTCTCCAGTGTCTCGATCACCTTCTCCGCCAGCGCAATACCGCCCCGGCCGCCTTTCTCCCACACCTCGGACAGTGCAAACGCACAACCCCTGCGCTCGCAGAACTCTTTCACAAACGCCAGCTCCGCCTCCGTGTCAGACACGAACACATTCAGGGTCACCACCACGGGAACCCCATATTTCTGCAGGTTTTCGATATGTTTCTCCAGATTGGCGATGCCTTTTTGCAAAGCCTCCGGATTCTCCCGGCCAAGGTCGGATTTCGCCACGCCGCCATTGTATTTCAGCGCGCGCACCGTCGCCACCAGCACCGCCGCATCCGGCTTCAATCCGGCGATCCGGCATTTGATGTCGAAAAATTTCTCGGCTCCCAGATCCGCCCCGAACCCGGCCTCCGTGATGCAGTAATCCGCCATCTTGAGCGCCGCCCGCGTGGCGCGGACGGAATTGCAGCCGTGGGCGATGTTGGCAAAAGGTCCTCCGTGTACCAGCGCCGGCGTATGCTCCAGCGTCTGGATCAGATTGGGCTTCATGGCGTCCTTCAACAGCGCCGCCATCGCGCCCACCGCCTGCAGGTCTCCCGCCGTCACGGGATCTCCCGCCAGATTATAAGCGACCACGATTCTGGAGAGACGTTCTTTCAGATCCCGCATGTCCTCCGCCAGACACAGAATCGCCATGATCTCGCTGGCCACCGTAATCACAAAATGATCTTCTCTGGCAAAGCCGTCCGCCTTGCCGCCAAGCCCTGCCACGATATTGCGCAGCGCCCTGTCATTCATATCCTCGCAGCGCTTCCACACGATCTGTCTGGTGTCGATTCCCAGCGCGTTGCCCTGATGAATATGGTTGTCCAAAAGCGCCGCCAGCAGATTGTTGGCGGAAGTGACCGCATGAAAATCCCCCGTAAAGTGAAGATTCAAATCCTCCATGGGAACCACCTGCGCGTAACCGCCGCCGGCCGCGCCGCCTTTGATGCCGAAACACGGGCCAAGCGACGGCTCCCGGAGAGTGATGACAGCTTTTTTCCCCAATTTTCCCAAAGCCTGACCCAGCCCTACTGTCGTGGTGGTCTTCCCTTCCCCCGCAGGGGTCGGGTTGATGGCCGTCATCAGCACCAGCTTCCCGTCCGGGCGACCCTCCAGCTCCTTCAAATATCTCTCGGACAGCTTGGCCTTATAGCGGCCGTAAAGCTCCAGATCCTCCTCCGGAATCTCCAGAGCCGCGGCAATCTCCGCGATCGGCCTAAGCTCCGCCTCCTGCGCAATCTCTATATCCGTCTTCATCCATGCCCCTCCACTTGTCAGATTTCCTCCAGCAGCTGTTCAAACTGCTCCGGACTCATCAGCACTTTGCGCGGCTTGGTTCCTTCCTCCTCGCCCACGACGCCGTACTCGCAGAGCTGATCCATGATGCGGGCCGCCCTGTTAAATCCGATCTTTAAGACTCTCTGCAGCATACCGATGGAAGCTTTGTCCTTGTCGATGACAAAACGCCCCGCCTCCGCAAAGTATTCATCCCTGTCATTTCCGCCGGAAACGCCCGCGCTTCCCGCACCGGATCCGCTGTCGATATGAGCGATCTTCTCCTCCACATCCTCCGCATAAGTATTGCCCAGCGCTTGATTTCTCAAGAAATCCACCACGTCCGACACTTCCTTGTCGGACACGAACGCCCCTTGAATCCGGGCCGGTTTGGAATAGCCCTGCGGGTAAAACAGCATATCTCCCTTGCCCAGAAGCTTCTCCGCGCCCACCATGTCCAGAATGGTGCGGGAATCCACGCCGCTGGACACCGCAAACGCCACGCGGCTGGGCATATTTGCCTTAATCAGCCCGGTGATGACGTCCACGCTGGGCCGCTGGGTGGCGATGATCAGATGGATGCCGCAGGCTCTGGCCAGCTGGGCCAGACGGCAGATGGACTCTTCCACCTCGCCGGGACACACCATCATCAGATCCGCCAGCTCGTCCACGATAATCACAATCTGGGGAAGTTTGTCAGGTACGTCCTCCCCGCCTTTCTCCCGCATGGTCTCCAGTTTTTGATTGTATCCCTTTAAGTCGCGCACATTATAGTCCGCAAATTTCCGATATCGATCCTCCATCTCTGACACTGCCCAGTGCAGCGCGGCGGACGCCTTCTTCGGATCCGTCACCACGGGAATCAACAGATGGGGAATCCCGTTGTAAACCGACAGTTCCACCACCTTGGGATCCACCATGATCAGCTTCACATCGTCGGGATGCGCTTTATACAAAATACTCATAATCAGAGTGTTGATACACACGGATTTACCGGAACCGGTGGCTCCGGCGATCAACATATGGGGCATCTTGGCAATGTCCGCCACCACCGTCTTGCCCGCGATATCTTTGCCCACCGCAAACGCAATGTTGGAGGGGAACTCCTGAAATTCCCTGCTCTCGAAAAGATCCCTGAGCGCCACGGTCATATTCTCTTTGTTGGGTACTTCGATCCCCACCGCCGCCTTGCCCGGAATGGGCGCTTCGATGCGGATGTCCGTTGCCGCCAGATTCAATTTAATATCATCGGAAAGTCCCACGATCTTGGATACTTTCACGCCTTGCTCCGGCTGGAGTTCGTACCGTGTGACGCTGGGACCCTGACTGATATCCGTGACGGTCACCTTCACGCCGAACGTGCCGAGGGTCTGCTGGAGCCGCATGGCGGTCTCCTTTAACTCTCTGATGGAATCCCCCGCGGAAGCCTTGCCCTTCTGCAATCTGGATAAAGGCGGGAACATATACTTCTTCGGGACTTTTTTCTCCGCCGCGGTTCCTGCCTCCGGCGTCGGCCTGCTCTCCATAGGAGCCGCACCCTGCTCTGCGGATGCCGCGGGTACTGCTGCCGCCGGACGCACCCGCGCGGAAACGGATGACGGTTCCTCCGCCACGTCCTCTTTATGTATGCGGATCTGCTCCGCCTCACGGGTGAGCGGCGCCTCGTCCGCCTCGTCCGCCTCGTCCCACTCCTCCGTCAGATTCACCTGATGGGCGGTGCGCACATTCCCCCCGTCGAATGCAAAGTCCTGCCGCCTGTCCTCCCCGGCGCTTTCGCCCGGGGGCATCCGCCCTGTCTGCGCAGCGCTTTCCTCCGTTTCCTGAAACGTGATCTCGTGGATGTCGCCCCGGCGTTTTGCCTCGTCCTTTTTCAGCGAGGTATCCGCCATGACGCCCGAGACCTTCCGCTCCATGCGGAGAATCTTCTCGTTTTCTTTCTCCTCCGCCTTGAGCCTGCGCTCTTCGCTCCTGCGCATCCGCTCCTCGTTTCTGCGGCTGCGCTCCTCGTCTCTGCGGATTCGTCCGCTTTCCCACCGGCTTCTGGTTCCGCTTTCTCTCCGGCTTCCTGCTTCGTCTTCCCCCGCGCCTCGTCGTTCCACACGCTCTCCCCGCCCGTAGGGTTCCTCCGCTTCAAGCTCCGCTTCGTCCGCTTCCTCCCTGCGCAGTCTCGCCGCCTCGCGCACCAACTTCGCCCGTTCCTTCATGCCGCTTAAAAGAGAGCGCTCCGTCAGCAGAATCAGGCTGATGACAGAACACAAAAACACCACCAGAACGGTACCCACGGTCTCCAGACTGTGCTGCAGCAGATAGGCCAGACTGCCGGACAATACGCCGCCGCCCTTTCTTCCCTGACTGCAGCTCTCATACAGCTGCTTGATCTGATAGGATTCCATGGAGGAGACCGTCCCCGCGATCAATTCGCAGACAACGCCCGCCATGAGAAACAGAACCACCCCCGCGATCAGCTTGCGCAGCGCGGTAGGACTGCCTTCATTCGCAAACCAGAACGAAGCCGCCAGAAAAATCAGGATCGGCGTCACATACGCCTCAAATCCGAAAATGCCGAACATGATATCCCGGATACCGTTTCCCACCGGCCCGATTACGCCGAAATTGCAGAAAAACAACAGCACCATCACCACAAAAAGGGCGATCAGCCCGATCTCGTGAAACAGCGCGCTGTCCTGCTCCGCCTGTCTTTCCTCTATCTGTTTTACATTGGAAGTCCGAGTGGTGGGGACACTTTTGCCCGAACTTGTTTTTCTCTGTGCCGGTCTATTTGATGAAGAAGCCATCTCGCTTCATACCTCTCTGTTCCTCGTATCTTTTCTAAAGTATCAGTATACCATTTTTCTCGCCGCTTGTCACCATGTATATCCTCTTTTGTTTGGTCTTTTTTGCTATTCCGTTTTGCCGCCGTCCCGTTCCCCGATCAGCTCGTGCAGTTTGCGGATCGCCTTGTCGATTCCGCCCACTTCGTCGATAATCCCGTATTTTACGGCCTCTTCTCCCACCAGAATCGTCCCCACATCCTTGGTCAGCACCCCGGTCTCCATCATCAGTTCCTCAAAGCGGCTCCGGTCCACTTGACAGTGTCTGCACACGAACCCCGTGATGCGATCCTGAATCAGCTTGAAATAGTCAAAGGTCTGCGGCACCCCGATCACCGTTCCGTTCATGCGCACCGGATGGATCACCATGGTACCCGTAGGTACAATAAAAGAATAATCCGTACTCACGGCAATGGGTACGCCGATGGAATGGCTTCCGCCGAGTACCAGCGAAACCGTGGGCTTGCTCAGGGACGCGAGCATCTCCGCGATGGCAAGCCCCGCCTCCACATCTCCGCCCATGGTATTCAGGATCACCAGAACCCCCTGAATCTCCCTGCTGTCCTCGATGGCCGCCAGTCTGGGCAGCACATGCTCATACTTGGTCGTCTTGGAATTGCCGGACAAATTGTCATGTCCCTCGATCTCCCCGATAATGGATAGGAGATGAATATCCTGCTGTTCCTTGTTGTCCTCTAACGTGATCTGCCCCAGCTTCTCAATCCGCTCGTCCTGATGTTCCTCCTTCTGCTGTTTCTTCTCCTCCTCGTCCGGGTTGCCCGAACGGTTTGGATTATCCTGCACATTACGATTTTTATCCCTTATCTTTTTTTCGTCCTCTTGCTTACCAGCCATATGCCCCTCCATTCCGCCGCTTGAACGGCTCGTCATGATCTATTCCGGATCTGTTTCGGATCTATTCCGCCGCTTCCCAAAACAACGGATGTCAGGCTCCGCCAGACATCCTTATGTTAAACAAAAAGACTATGTCTTTATGACACAGTCTCTTTTGATTCCATCCTTCTGGTTTCATTTTTGGAATCCGGATTTTGAATCCAGCTTTTGATGTGGACGCTTCTCTTACACAGTATTGCCGATTTGCGGAAATTTATCCCGATCCCTTGATATCTCATATCTAGAATTAGACGATTGCAAAACGCTCACTTCGGAATCCGAACTGCGCAGCGGCGATCCGCCGCCTGCCTGTCATTGAATATCAAAATCATCGTCATCCGCCACTTCGTAATCGTAATCCATGGCCTTATGCTCGCGCTTTTTCGGCAGCGGCAGGGGATTTTCTATGTAATTGACGCCGGTCTCCCGATAGGGAGGCCTCTCCTCCGTCTCCACGAAAACCATCTCGTCGTCATCCGTTCCGGACAGCTCTTCCGGCATGTCATCCGGCTCGCCGGCCGCTCTCTCGGCACTCCACAGATCGTCCACGCTGCATCCCGCCATGGCGGCGCACAACAGATACAAAAGGGCATAGCCGTTCAAATGCTCCGTACTGCCCATTCCGAAGCAGTACATCACCAGCAGCAAAACCGCCGCAAAAAGCCAGAACGCCTTGTCCCGGATCTCCTGACAGCACCAGAATCCGAAAATTCCCACCGTCATGCCTATGAGCAGCACCGGTATGTCCCATCCGAAACCGCCCGAAGCCGTCGTCACCGGAAGGCCGAACCGCCCCGGCTGATACAACTCCATCTGTCCGCCAATCGAAGCGGCCAGCGAACCGCCGCCGAGCCGAAAGAACCCGTGGCTGAGTACATAGCCCAGAACCGAAGCGCCGACACATTCCGCAAAAACCGTCACCGCGTTATATTCCCGCCGCTCTTCTCTCTCTCCGCCAAAGCAGATCACGCCCGTCAGAATCACTAGAAGCGCAATCCCCGCCATATCCAGATAACAGCAGAATCCGATCAAGATCCCCACGGCGGCACAATAGATCGTCGTATATTTCTTGTCGAAATTCCGTATGATACCACTGATTCTCCGGGGCAGCGCCGCAATACATCCCACGGCCGCTCCAAATACAGCCAGAAACAGAAGCAGGGGCGTAAGTCTGCGCGCCTCCCCCGTCATATACGAGCCAAATCCCAGAAACACCAAAGTCACCAGCGCAGATGCGGTTCCGGACAGTCTGCGGACGCCCAGATAAAGCCCCAGCGCCGCGCATACCAGAAGAACCGTCTGCAGAAAGACCGCCGCTCCCGCCTTGTTGCCGATCAGAAGCATCACACCGTGCAGCAGCTTGAGATACAGATGCATCCCGCCGTGCGCGGCCGTGTTCTCCAATCCCTCCGCCGTCACCTGCGCCTGCAGGAACACGGGGTCGCCCGCCACATCCCACGAGGCGGACAACTGCACGGCGGTCATGCCCGCCACACAGGCCGTCACAAACAGACTCTCCGCAATGATCCGAATCAGTCTCATCCGCCCATTTTCGTCCGTCGGCCGGAATTGGGATTGGACTCGAAAACGTCCCATCGCCCTGTGCAGCCCCCACACGGCCGCCCCGGTTAGAACCAGCAGGGCGACGCCCGCCACAAGCCCCGGCACCGCGCCGTATCCTTGGTCTGCTGCAAACGACATTGCCGTCAGGAACAGAGCGCTGCCCGCCGCGGCTCCGTACAAAAACCATATCAAAATTGCCCCTATGCTACTTTTCTTCATTCGTCAAAACCTTTTCGATATTATAGCGAGGCCTGTGTTTCACCTCAATGTAAATCTTTCCGATATACTGTCCCACAAGTCCGATGGCCAGAAGCTGTACGCCGCCCAGAAACCAGATCGAGAGAATCAGGGATGTCCAGCCCGCCACCACATGTCCCGTGAAGTACGAGATCAGCGCATAGACCGCCGCCAGAATCGAGGCGCAGATGATCGCTATGCCCAGCCCCAGAATCATGCTGATGGGTTTTACGCTAAACGAGGAAATCCCGTTAAACGCCAGCGCCAGCATTTTCTTCAAAGGATATTTGGACTCCCCCGCCACACGCTCCTTGCGGTCGTAATAGACGCAGTCCGTCTGGTATCCGATGAGCGGCATCATACCCCGCAGAAACAGATTGGTCTCTTTGTACTGGGAGAACTGTTCTACCGCCCGTCTGCTCATGAGACGAAAGTCCGCATGATTGTATACGGTCTTGACGCCCATCATCCCCATGACCTTATAAAATCCCTGCGCGGTGGTACGCTTGAAAAAGGTGTCTGTCTTCCGCTCCTTGCGCACGCCGTATACGATGTCGTTCCCCGCATGGAACTTATCAATCATCTCCTCGATGACGTCCACGTCGTCCTGCAGATCCGCATCAATGGAAACCGTCACGTCGCTCATGTCCTTCGCCGTGATCAGGCCTGCGGTGAGCGCAAACTGATGTCCCACATTGCCCGCAAGCTTCACGCCGAAGACCTGTTCCGGATACGCTTTATGCTCCTCCTCGATCAGCTCCCATGTGCGGTCCTTGCTGCCGTCGTTCACAAACAAAATAAAGCTGTCCGACCCGATTTTCCCCTTGTTTACAAGATCCTTCAACACGCCCCGCAGCGCCTCGGAAGCAATTTTCAGCACTTCCTCCTCATTGTAGCAGGGTACTACGATTGCCAGTCTGTCCATATTTCCTCTCATTCCGACGCGCAGCGTCACAAATTCTCTTCGATGGCCTGCCGCAGATCTTCGATGATATCGTCCACATGCTCGATTCCCACGGACAGCCGGATCAAATCCGGCGCAACGCCCGCCTCCTTAAGCTGTTCGTCGTTCATCTGGCGGTGCGTATGACTTGCGGGATGCAGCACGCAGGTTCTGGCGTCCGCCACATGGGTCACAATGGCCGCGAGCTTCAGCCTGTCCATCATCCGCTCCGCAGCGGCTCTGCCGCCCTTCAAGCCGAACGAGACCACACCGCTGCTGCCCTTGGGCAGATACTTCTGTCCCAGCTCATAATAACGGCTGCTCTTTAAACCGGGGTAATTGACCCACGCCACCTGTTCGTGCGCTTCCAGAAATTCCGCCACGGCCTGCGCGTTGGCGCAATGCCGCTCCATCCGCAGAGGCAGCGTCTCCAGTCCCACATTCAGCAAAAAGGCGTTCTGAGGAGACTGCACGGAACCCAGATCCCGCATGAGCTGCACGGTGGCTTTCGTGATATAGGCGGCCTTCCCGAACTTCTCGGTATAAGTCACCCCGTGATAGGACTCGTCCGGCGTCGTCAGGCCGTGGAATTTATCCCCGTAGGCGTCCCATTCGAAATTGCCGGAATCCACGATGGCTCCGCCCACGCACATGGCGTGTCCGTCCATATATTTTGTGGTGGAATGAGTGACAATATCCGCACCGAACCGGAAAGGATTGCAGTTGATCGGCGTGGCAAAGGTATTGTCCACGATCAGCGGCACGCCGTGGCCGTGGGCAAGGCGCGCAAATTTCTCGATATCTAACACCACCAGCGCCGGGTTGGCGATGGTCTCCGCCACCACGCATTTGGTATTGTCCCGGAAAGCCTTCCAGATCTCCTCCTCCGGAGCGTCCGGATCCACCACCGTGGTCTCGATTCCCATCTTTTTCATGGTGACGGTGAGCAGATTAAACGTTCCCCCATAGACGGTGGAGGACATCACCACATGGTCTCCCGCCTCGCAGATATTAAACACCGCATAATAATTGGCCGCCTGTCCGGAGCTTGTGAGCATGGCTGCCACGCCGCCCTCCAGCTCGCAGATTTTCTGCGCCACATAGTCGTTGGTGGGATTCTGGAGCCTTGTGTAGAAATACCCGCTCTCCTCCAGATCGAACAGCCTTCCCATCTGCTCGGACGTGTCGTATTTATATGTGGTACTCTGCACAATGGGCATCACCCGTGGCTGGCCGTTTGTGGGCTGCCAGCCGGACTGTACGCAGATCGTCTCTTTCCTGAAATTGGGGTTTTGTGCCATGCCGCTTCCTCCTGTACCGCTTGTCTGATATAGCAAACACCACCTTCTTGACTCAGGTGGTGCGCTGTGTTCTCGTCGTCAATCTGTCCTCATGCAAAAACCTGTCCGCCGCTACTCGTCCCAGTTGTGGTAAACCGCCTGCACATCGTCATCCTCGTCCAGCATGTCCAACGTCCGCTGCAGGTTCTTCACAGCCGTCTCATCGGTCAGTTCCACATAGTTCTGCGGAATCATGGTGACCTCCGCACTGAGCATGGCGATGCCGCCCTCCTCCAGCGCTTTTCTCACTTCCTCAAAAGCGTCGGGATCCGTGAGTACCTCGTAGCTGTCCTCTTCCTCCGCAAAATCCTCCGCGCCAGCATCCAGCGCCAGCATCATCAGATCGTCCGCCGCCAGATCGCACTCTTCCTTGTCGATGATAATCTGTCCCTTTTTGTCGAACATAAAGGACACGCAGCCGGGCGTCCCGATATTGCCCTGCCCCTTGGTGAAAGCGCTCCGCACATTGGCGGCCGTGCGGTTCTTATTGTCCGTCAGAGCGTCCACGATGATTGCGATGCCGCTTGGCCCGTATCCCTCATAGGTCACATATTCGTAGTTGACATTGCCCACGTCGCCCGCAGCCTTCTTGATGCCGCGCTCGATGGTGTCGTTGGGCATATTGTTGGCTTTCGCCTTGGCGATGACGGTGGCCAATTTAAAATTATTGTTCGGGTCGGGTCCGCCCTCTTTCACCGCAACGGCGATCTCGCGCCCGATAATCGTAAAAATCTTGCCCTTGGCAGCGTCGTTTTTTTCCTTCTTGTGCTTTATATTGGCAAACTTGGAATGTCCTGACATTTTTTCTTCTCCTTTATTCTACCGATTTTTCCACATACATTTTGTATCATACCATTATTTACCGTTTTCTTCAAGGGGAGAATCCCCCGTTTCTTCGGAAGCCCCCTCTTGTGCCTCCGGAAGTTTCGTCACCAGCACGCTCTGAACCATTTTATTTTCCACGGACAGAATCTTGAAATTGTAGCCTTGGTAATCCACCTCGAACTCTTCCCCCGGCTCCGGGATATGATCCAGACGATAGATCATAAATCCGTTTAAAGTCTCGAACTCCTCCCCGTCAAACCGAATACCGAAACGCTCCGTCAGATCCTCCAGCGGAGTCTTGCCCTCCATGACGTACTCGTCGTTCCCCTTGTCTTCGATATATGCCGTATCCTCGTCGTACTCGTCCAGAATATTGCCCACGATCTCCTCGAGAATATCTTCCATAGCCACCAGCCCGTCCATCTGGCCGTACTCGTCCACCACGATGACCATCTGCAGTTTGCGGGACTGCATCTCCTCGAACAGCTCGTCGATATTCTTGGTCTGCGGCACGAAGCAGGCCTCTCTGAGAAGCCCGTCCAGATCTTTGATACAGCCGTCTGCGGAATCGTCGCGCCGATGATAGCGCATGGCGTCCTTCAAATGGAGGATGCCGATGATATGGTCGATGTTTTCCTCATAAACCGGATATCGGCTGTTCGTCCCCGCCAACATAAAGTCGATGGCGTCCTTCAAGTGCATATTGCCGTCCACAGCCACCACATTGCTCCGGTGCGTCATGATGTCCTGCGCTTCCTTGTCGCCGTAGGCAAAAATATTAGAGATCATCTCCGCCTCGCTGTCCTCGATGACGCCCTGCTCAAACCCCTCCTGCACCATATTGATGATCTCTTCCTCGGTGACGTCGGTTTCATTCTCGCCGCCGCGGACGCCGAACAGGAACAAAATCCCCTGCACCGTGGCGCTCACAAGTCCCGTAAACGGCGCAAACAGCCGTATGAGTACCGCCACCGGCCCGATGCAGAGATAGGCCCATTTCTCCGGAATCCGCTCCGCCACCCGCTTGGGCAGGAGTACGCCGAAAGTCAAAAATATGTAGAGCAGCGCCAGCGCGGCGAGAACCGCCGCCAGCACGCCCAGCGCCACCGTCACAACCCCCGCCGGAACGCTCATGGAAAGGAGCTGCTCCTCCGCAAGGCTCCTAAGTCCCTCCTCCAGAAGATGCATCCAGAGATTCAGATACACCGCGCCTGCCACCACGTTGATCAGCGTGGCTGCCAGCTGCACCATATTTCGGTAGCGCGCGGGGTGGCCGATCATTTTCAGAAGCTTGACGCTTTTCGCATCCTTGTCCTCCTGCGCGCGTCTCTCCACTTCTTTCTCATTGAGTCCTGAAATCGCCGCATCGAAGCCGTACAAGAACATATCCGCCAACAATAAGATTACGAAGATAATACTGACGCCGGGTCCGGGGTCTCCCATCTGTGAAATTTCTCCTTTATCCTGTGTTTTTTACTTCTCATCAAATCATATACCATCCGCACGGTTTTCGTCAAGACCGCCGTTTCCGGGTCTTTCTGCCAGCCTATGTATCCAGCTCCAGACTGATCTTCAGCGCGTGGTTTACTTTCCGCATGATCTCGCCGTCCAGATGACACACTTTATCCTTCAAACGCTTCTTGTCGATGGTGCGCAGCTGCTCAAGCAGCACCACCGAATCCTTATCCATATCATACCGATCTGCCCGCAGCTCGATATGGGTCGGCAGTTTCGCCTTGTTCATCTTTGAGGTAATTGCGGCGCAGATGACCGTGGGACTGTGGCGGTTGCCCACATCGTTCTGAATGATCAGCACCGGACGGATGCCGCCCTGTTCCGATCCTACCACCGGTCTCAAATCTGCGTAATACACATCGCCTCTTCTCATTTTCCTACCCCCTGCAGATAGTATTGCCTGTTTTTCCGGAGGTATTCCAATCTTTTCATTTTTATCCCAAAAATGGTATGTAGCCTAATCCGCCCTGTGGATTCCTTCCAGATCCTGTATGGCGGCGATCCGTCCGTCCCTGTAAAACACTCTGGGTACGCGCATCCCCAGATTGCAGACAAATTCATAATTGAACCGCCCGGACAGATCCCCCAGCTCCTCGACGCTGATACGTTCCCCGCCGTCCTCACCGATTAACGTCACCGGATCTCCCTGCGCCGCCCCGGGAATCCCGCTCACATCCACCATAAACTGATCCATGCACACGCGTCCTAAAATGGGCGCCCTGCGTCCTCGTATCAGCACATATCCCCTCCCGCCCGAGAGCGACCGGGGATACCCGTCTCCGTATCCCACCGGGATCGTCGCCACCCGCATCGTCTCTTCTGCGGTAAAGGTGCCGCCGTAACTGATCCGCTGTCCGGGGCGGACCGTCTTCACATAAACGATATGGCTGTAGAGGGAGAGCGCCGGCTGCAGTTCATAGGAAGCCCGCGGCACTTCCGGCGAGGGGCGAAGCCCATAGAGCGCAATCCCGGCCCGCACCGCATCCATGGCCGCCTCCGGCATCTCCAGAAGGGCGGCGCTGTTGGCACAGTGGCGTATGGGAATCCGAAATCCCAGCGTCTCCTCCGCCCGAGCGGTAAATTCCGCAAACCGGGCGAGCTGCCCCTGCGCATCCGTCTTATCCCGTTCGTCCGCACAGGCAAAATGCGTAAAAATCCCCTCCAGCTCAAGCCTGCCCGACTGCACATAGCCGGAAAGCAGCCTGACAAAGGCCAGTCCCTCCTCATCCGGCGTGATCCCGATGCGCCCCATGCCGGTGTCCACCTTCACATGCACTTTCAAAGGCTTTCCGGCTACGTCCGCCGCCTCGGCGAGTGCGGGGAGCGCCTCTTCGGTAAAGACGGTTGCGCAGATTTCCTCCTCCGCCATGCGCCCGTAGGCGTCGGGAAAGGTATATCCCAGAATCAGAATCGGTTTGCGGATACCGTTTTCCCGCAGAATATAAGCCTCCTCCGGAGCCGCCACCGCAAACGCGCGCAGAAACTCCATGGGTTCCAGACATTGCGCGATCGGTACGCTGCCATGTCCGTAGCCGTCCGTCTTCAACACCGCAATCATGCCGGTCTGTGCGGGAAGCCCCTCCATCATGCGCGCGGCGTTCCCGCATACCGCATCCAGATCAACCGTTGCAAAAACCCGTTTGAGGGTCTGAAACTCCTTCTCCAAATCCATGTGTCTTCCTCCGTCAAATCCGCGTGTCCGCCGGAACGTCCCGCAGCACCCGCGCTGCCGCCTCCGCCAGATCTCCCGCCATACAGCCGTACTCGCCCCGCTCCGCCGCGGCCAGATCTCCCGCCGCGGCGTGCAGACGCACCCCCAGACAGGCCGCCCGGAATGCGGTGGAAAATGCGGGCGGACGGACGTCTCGGCTTCCGCTGTCCATGCGCTGCCCGTCCCCGTCTCGCAGAAGCTGAGCCCAGATCCCCGCTATCATACCCGCCAGCACATCTCCGCTGCCCGCCGTGGCCATCCCGCTGTTGCCGTGGATATTCATGCAGACCGGATGACCCGGCGCACAGACAAAGGTTCTGGCGTCCTTTGCCACCACCACGGCGTGAAACCGCCCGGCCAGCGACTTACCATGCCGCCAGAGCGCCTCTTTCAGTTCGTCTGCGGACAGTCCCGTCAGACGTGACAACTCCCCCACATGCGGAGTGAGGACGACCTCCCGCTCGGACTCCGCCAACAGATTCCGCAGCCGCTCCCGCTCCGCCAGCAGATTCAGCCCGTCCGCATCAATCAAAAGCGGCTTATCCGTCCGTCCGAACACCGTTTCCAGACACGCACAGGCAGCGTCCGATCTGCCAAGTCCGGGGCCTGCGACGATCACATCCGCCCAGCGGGCGCTCTCCTCCACCTCTTCATAAGTTCCGTACAGCGCCTCCGGCACCGCGCTCTGCACAATCGTCCGGTTACATGCGTCGGTCACCACCTTGACCATCCCCGCGCCGCTCCGGCAGGCCGCCTTCGCCCCCAGCACGGCCGCTCCTGCCATGCCCTCGCTGCCCGCCACAAACAGCACTTTCCCGAAAGTGCCTTTATTTCCGTCTGCCGCCCTGCCAGGAAGCCACCTTGCCGCATCCTCCATTTGGTCCAGACAGAACAATTCCGGCCCGCCGTCCCCGAAAACGCTCTCCGGAATGCCGATATCCGCCACCTGTATCTCCCCCGCATAGCGGCGTCCGGGATACAGATAAAGCCCCCGCTTGGCGAACCCAAACGTGACGGTGGCGTCCGCCTGCACCGCGCAGCCCAGCACCCTGCCCGTGTCGCTGCAGATTCCGCTGGGAATGTCCAACGCAATCTTAAATCCCCTAAGCGCGTTAAAACGGCTCACGGCCTCCCCGTAAGCTCCCTCGACGCTGCGGGAAAGCCCCACGCCGAACAGAGCGTCCACCAAAACCGCATAGCGCTCCCTGTCAGGCGTATCGCAGAATCGGATCTGATAATGTTCTAATATATGCTTCTGCCATGTCCATTGTTCGGATGCTTTCCGGGCGTCTCCCACGCACCAGACCGTGACCGGCAGTCCCTCATCGGAAAGGAGCCGCGCCAGCGCCAGACCGTCGCCTCCGTTGTTGCCCATGCCCGCCATGACCAGCACTTCCGCACCCGCATCCGGAGCCTGTGTTTCCTCCCTCCGCAGGGCTGCAAGCACCCGGTCTCTGGCCGTTAGCGCCGCCCGCTCCATGAGTACCATGCCCGGAATCCCGATTTTGTCTATTGTATGGGAATCATAACGGCGCATCTCCTCCGCCGATACCAGATATTTCATCCGTCTGACCTCCGCGTATCCGAATCTTTGGGAAGCCTCGGGCGCCGCTCCTCCGGATCGTACTCCAGATCAAAGAGATTCATCACATCCGCCCCGAAGACATCGTTCATATAACTGTAGATCGTATGGTTTCTCTGCTCCATCTCCTGCTTGCGGATCAGGTTCTTCTTGAGTTCAATGCGGACCTGCGTGACCCAGTCCTCGATCTGGCGGATGCGCTCCGTGTTGTCCTGCATGGTATCATAACAGCATTCCATGGTGGTGAGCATGAGCTGCAAATTCACGCGGTCGATCTCCTTGGGCAGATCCGCAAGCTCCTCTTTGTACCCCTCCAGCTTCTCGCTGCACTCCTCGATCAAGCGCTTGTGTTCCTCGATCTCCTTCTCCACCTTTTTGCCGCCGCCCTGCTCCATCTGATCCACCATGGGGACGATCTCGTTCATCAGTTTTTTCTTGAGTTTCCGGATCTCCTTGGTCTCTGTGGTGAGTTTCCCCTGACGTTTGATGAGCTTGTTCAGCTGTCCCTCCAGATCCTTCACCGCTTCCTTGCCCACCTCGTCCAGCAAGCGGTACCACTTGCTGTCCAAAGTCAGCACCGGTATGTTTTTGCCGATCAACGCTTCCGAAAATGCATCCCGCTTATTCTTTCCCGCCATAGCCGCCTCCTATGCATACCTTCTCATGACATCCCTTCTCATAAGGAGCAGACGCTGTCAAACCAACCGCATCTACTCCTCCCGCATTTTACAGTTAATATTGTAGGACAACCGCATCAGGCTGTCGGAGAGATGGACATTTTCCACCAGAATCCCCTCCGGCACATTCAGATCCACATGTGCAAAATTCCAGATGGCGCGGATTCCGTTCCCCACCAGAATATCGACAATGTCCGCCGCGCTGGTCTTCGGGATGGTGAGTACGGCGATATCGACGTCGTTCTGCCGCAGGAAACGCTCCAGCTCCTCCACATGCATCACCTTCACGCCGCGCACATCCTCGCCCACCAGCGCAGGGTTTTTGTCAAAAATTCCCTTGAAAATAAAGCCCCTGCGCTCAAAATTCAAATAGTTCCCCAGCGCGCGGCCCAGATTGCCCGCACCGATGATGATGAAATTGTGCTTGCGGTCCAGCCCTAAGATCTTGCTGATCTCCTCATACAGATACCCCACATTGTATCCGTATCCCTGCTGCCCGAACCCGCCGAAGTTATTGAAATCCTGACGGATCTGGGAGGCAGTCACTTTCATCAGTCCGCTCAGTTCCTGAGAGGAAATGCGCTCCACCCCTGCGTCCCGCAGATCGCCTAAATATCTCAAATATCTGGGAAGCCGCCCGATGACGGCCTGTGAAATTTCTTTTGTCTCCAAAGGAATCCCCTCCAGTGCTTTTCTCGCATTGATTATCTTTTTTATTATCTTTATTATTGTCTTTATCATACCACTTTGTTAAAAGCTTGTCAATGCGTGCATATCCGCCGCTTCGAAACGGCTCCGAAAAGGATTTCACCCGCCCCGGAAATGTTGACAGACTTTCCAAAATCTCTTATAGTGATGTATGTCGGATTGATTTCAGATAAAAATCAGGTAATAAACACTACGGAGGCGGATTTCCTGTCATGATACTCTCCTGTCAAAATATTTCAAAAACCTTTATAGACCGGCAAGTCCTCAGCCAAATCAGTTTCCACATTGAGGAGCATGAAAAGGCGGCCATTGTGGGCATAAACGGCGCGGGCAAGACCACGCTCCTGCGCATCCTCGTGGGAGAACTGCAGCCCGACGAAGGTACGGTGGCTTTTGCCAAAAACAAGTCTCTCGGGTATCTGGCCCAGAACGGCGCCGTGGACACGCAGAACACCATCTACGAAGAACTCCTCTCCGTGAAGCAGGAGCTTGTGGATCTGGAGCGGGCGCTCCGGGAAACAGAACAGGCCATGCATCAGGCACAGGGCGGCGCTCTGGACGCTTTGATGCAGCGCTACGGCGATCTGACCCACGCATTCGAGACGAAAGACGGCTATGCTTATCGGAGCGAGCTGACAGGCGTGTTAAAGGGGCTGGGATTTGCCGAGGAAGAATTCGGCAAGCCGGTCTCCACCCTCTCCGGCGGACAGAAGACCCGCGCGGCTCTGGGCAAACTCCTGCTCCGGAAACCGGATCTGGTGATTCTGGACGAGCCGACCAACCATCTGGACCTGCATTCCATCGCTTGGCTGGAAACGTATCTTTTGAATTATAGAGGAGCCGTCATCATCGTCTCCCACGACCGCTTCTTTCTGGATCGCATCGCCTCCAAAATCGTGGAGATCGATCAGGGCAGAGCCACCTCCTTTCTCGGCAATTACTCGGATTACGCCGTCAAAAAAGAACAGCTTCGGGCGGCGGCTTGGAACGCGTACCTGAACCAGCAGCGGGAGATCAAGCATCAGGAGGAAGTCATCGAAAAGCTCCGCTCTTTCAACCGGGAGAAATCCATCCGGCGGGCCGAGAGCCGCGTCAAAGCGCTGGACAAAATAGAAGTGCTGGAAAAGCCCACAGAGCAGCGGGCGGATATGCGTCTGGTACTCACCCCCTACCGCACCAGCGGCAACGACGTGCTGACGGTGGAGGGACTGTCCAAATCTTTCGGCTCACAGCTTTTGTTTGAACAGGTGAATTTTGAAATCAAGCGAGGGGAACATGTGGCCGTCATCGGCGACAACGGCACGGGCAAGACCACCCTGCTGAAAATATTGAACGACCTTGTCCCCGCGGACGCGGGAAGCTTTCGTCTGGGAACCAATGTGGAGATTGGCTACTATGATCAGGAGCATCATGTACTCCACAGCGAGAAGACGCTTTTTGAGGAGATTTCCGACGAATATCCCTATCTCACGAACACGGAGATCCGCAACGTGTTGGCGGCGTTTCTGTTCACGGGGGAAGATGTGTTCAAGCAGATTCAAGACTTGAGCGGCGGTGAACGGGGACGCGTCTCCCTCGCCAAGCTCATGCTCTCCGAGGCGAATTTCCTGATTCTGGACGAGCCGACCAACCACCTTGATATCCTCTCTAAGGAGATTCTGGAGGACGCGCTGAACGCCTACGAGGGAACCGTGCTGTATGTCTCCCACGACCGCTACTTCATCAACCGCACGGCTCACCGCATACTGGATTTGACGGACGGGCAATTCGTCAATTATATCGGCAATTACGATTATTATTTGGAGAAGCGGGACACCCAGATGGCGGCGTTGGGAATATCTGCTGCAGGCGCCAAGGGACAGGGTGTAAAGGGAACAAACACCTCCGCCTTCCCTGCGAATACGCCCTGCGGCTCACCGGACGCCGCGCCCTCCAAGGAATCCTCCAACAAGCAGGACTGGAAAGCCCACAAGGAGGAGCAGGCGAGACTTCGCAAGAAAGAAAATGACCTGAAAAAGTGCGAGGAAAGAATCTCCGCTCTGGAAGCACGCCTTGCCGAGATTGACGAGGAGATGTCCGACCCCGAGGTCGCAACACAGGTGCTGAAGCTGCAGGATTTGAGCAGGGAACAGGAACAGCTCAACACGGAATTGGAAAAGCTCTATGAAGACTGGGAGACTCTGGCAGAGTAGCCGGAGTCTCCCGTTTTTGACCCGTAGACTTGACTCATTTCCCGTGGAAATCAAATTGAATTCATTAGATATTTGCGAAACGCACTAATTTGCATAGAGTCATTGTGCTAATTGAATTCATTCCTGCGAGGACAAATCCTCCTTGGGAATATAAGCCACAAAGGTCACCGTGCCGTCCTGATTGAGGGTGAAGATTTCAATCACCATGCTGTCCAAGGTGCCGCTGCTATCACATCCGCCAATCACCATGGGATTCTCCGAATCGGCGTGCTTAAAGAGCCAATCCGCCTTGACCATACCGCCCTCGTGGCTGCTGCGTCCCTCGACCGCATAGTTCCAATTGCAGATATACCCCTCTGCGTCTATGACGAGCGTTTGTCTGGTACTCTCCACGGGAACCGCATACTCGTCAATATTCTCGGGAGTCAGCTTCGCATACAGCTCCTCCGCCTCGTTCATCGTCTCGTCCGACAGCCCCTCCGCCGCTTTCTCGGCGGCAGCTTTCTCTGCTTTCTCTACTTCCTCTGCTTCCTCTGCCTCCTGCAGACTCTCCAGATACGCCTTCGCAGCCTCCGGATTCCCCTTGGCGGGGTCTATGGGAATGGAAAATAACGCATTCAGCCCCTCATAGCTCTCATTGCGGGAGATCCTGCCGCTCTCCTCGTCATAGAGATAGGCGGCATTGGCGTAAAAGGTGCTGTCCGACACGCACAGGTACAATTCCCTGTCCGCAAACAGCTCGATATTGCCGCATTCCATGACGCGATAGCGAACCCCGTCCACCACGTCCTCCGTCGTGGCGGCGCCGCCTAGGGTGACCGCATTGTACCATGCGGGGTCATAGCCCTGAATCAGCGGCGACACGAAGAAATCCCCTATATTATATTCGTCCGAGGAGTTGTTGTCGGGCATGGGCGAACCGTCGGAATTGGCGATGGATACTACCATATAGCTTCTGTCGTCCATAAGCTCCCCCCCATGGTAAAAGCTTCCGTCCGAAATCCCCTTCCCCGACGCAATCCCCATAAAGGTCACGTCATACCCGCCAATGCTCTGGGTCTCATTTACAACCACGCCGCCCTCCTCGAGAAAAGCGTGCGTCAGCTTCTGATCCCCCATGCTTTCCGTGACCTCGGCAGGCATGGAGAACCTCACCGCCGCCACGCCGACCACTCCCATCCCCAACACCATCACCGCGATCAGGGCGGCTGCGGGAATATGCCTGTAATGCTTAAAATCCTTCATATTCTGTTCTTCCTCCTTTATCAGACCGAGGATTCGCTGATTGAGCTCCTCCGTCGGTTCTTCCTTGGGAGCAAGGGCTTGTTTTAAAATGCCGTCTAACCTGTCACTCATCATAAATACACTCCAATTTCTGTTTTAACCGCTTTCTGGCTTGGAATAATCTGCTCTTTACCGTTCCCTCCGGAACCTTCAGTATACGCGCGATCTGCGGGATATCCAGCTCCTCCATATAGTACAAAAGCACCACGGTTCGGTATTTCTCGGGAAGCTCTCCCACCGCCTGCCGCACCTGCGCTCGCAGCTCTCTCTGCAGGAGAAGCGTCTCCGGCGAAGCCATATCACTCAGGGCAAGGCTCTCCCGCCCCGCCTCCTGTTCGCAGACATCGCCTTCCCACCCCTCCACATAAGTTTGACTGGGTGCGATGCGCTGTCTCCTCGCAAGCTTTCGCTGCCTGTCCTTCCAGAGACGAAGCGCCATGGATAAGAGATACCCCTTCGGGTTCTCCCTGATCTTCATGCGCTCCTGATGCATCGTGGCGCGCAGGAACACCTCTTGGTATAGCTCCTCCGTCTCATGCCGGTTCCTTGTCAGGAAGCTGCAAAAAGAATAAATATCCCTGCCATATTCCGCTATAAAACTTTCCAGCTCTTGTCTTGTCATGTACTTTCCACCTAAAAGACGTCTCTCGGGGTTGGTATCATCACGACACGCCTCGCTGTGCTGTGACTCCCTTGCCCTCCACTGATATATTGTCCCGAATAAAGATTTGGTTCATTTTTTTGACGAAAAAAGGGGCAGACCCTCGTCCGCACCCGTTTTGTATTTTTGCGATATATTTTGCATTTTATCATGATTACAGTTCAATCATGATGCTTATGTCCATTCGACCGTTTCCTACCTTGAATATGGACTTATTTTATCATAGTAGCACGCTCAAGTAAAGACATAGAGCTTGAGCTAATACATTCTTGCATAAAAGTGAGGGATACAGCCCCCGATGCGGATATTGCACTGCACCGGGGGCTGCTTTCTCATTTCTTGAACAGATTAAAAAATAAAAATTCTGTAAGCGTTCTCGCCGTGATTTTAAACTTGGCCGTCTTGCTTCCACCGTAGTTATTGATTCCCTTTACGGTCACGGTCGCGCTGCCTTTCTTCACGTTGTTTTTATAGCTGTCTTCAACGACAGTGTAGTCTTCACCATAGGTAAGGGTTTCCCCGCCAAGCGTCACCTTGATGTCTTCCTTGCCCAACACAACGTGACCTCCTGTATATGCCTTTGACTTTATTGTAATCTTCGCCTTGGAGAAGGACGCCTGCGTAATGCGGTAGGTTGCGGATATGCTGCCCGTATAGCTGCCCTTTCCCGTAACCGTAACCTTCACGCGG
>JAMPGV010000009.1 GCA_023663735.1 Muribaculum sp.
ATTATAAAGAAAATGCAGAAGATCAACAGATAAATTTACTTCAATCTTCCCGTTTCGGTGAAGCGCTCCGTATCACACAGGATAAACTGAACGCGAAGAACTTCTACGCATTCAATCCCGGATTTGACACCTGCGAGAATGCCGGCGGGAAATAGAAGCCGGGCAGAAGCCCGGAAGCCCGGAAACAAAAAATGTGGGGAACTGTCAAAATTTATAAAAATTTGATAACACTTATGGAAAGTTGACATAAAATATACTGAACTACAATTTGATTCATGGAGGTATCTTTTTATGCCGGCTTTTACCAATCAAGCTCAGCTTTCCTATAATGGTACGATTACCAATTCCAATATTGCAACCGGTGAGATCGTGGAGGTTCTGTCAGCCAACAAATCCTCCACCCCCGAGACTTATACCGGGGACGGCACCGTGACGTATGTGGTGAATCTGGTCAATTCGGGTTCCACCGCGTTCACCAATCTGACGGTGACCGATAATCTGGGAGCTTACAACTTTACGCCCGCCGATGGGACGGAGACCACGCTGTATCCGATGGACTATGTGGCGGATTCCCTCCGCTATTACCAGAACGGTGTGCAGCAGGCCACGCCGACCGTGACGGCCGGTCCGCCTTTGACGATCACCGGCGTCGGCGTTCCCGCCGGGGGAACCACTACCTTGGTGTATCGGGCGTCCGCCAATGCGTATGCGCCGCAGGCTGCAGGAGGCACCATCGTGAACTCGGCTGTGGTATCGGGAGCGGAACTTACCAATTCCATTACCGCATCCGATACGGTGAACGCAGCGGCCGGACCTTATCTGACGATCTTCAAGAGCCTCAGCCCCAGACAGGTGCCGGAAAACGGACAGCTGACCTACACGTTTGACATCCGGAATCTGGGAAATACGGCGACGACTGCAGCCGACAGGGTACAGGTGCTGGATACGTTCCTGCCGGTACTCTCCAATATCACGGTATCCTACAACGGAAGCGTGCTGCCTGTGACTTCCTACAATTACAGCGCAGTCACCGGAGAGTTCTCCACCAATCCCGGCGTGATCAATGTACCCGCCGCAACTTACACGCAGAATCCCACCACCGGCGCCTATACCACCGTACCCGGGGAAGCCACACTGGTGATCACGGGAACCATCTGATCCACCAAGCATTTCATCAATACGGAGCCGCCGGGTCATCCCCGGCGGCTCTTTCTTTCTGCCAGGAATAAGTACAAGCCGTCTCCACATACCAATAATCAGAGCTTCCCGGGAGAGGAAAGAATCTGCCCAATGATTTCTGAATGGATTGCCGGACTGGACGAATTAATATGGGGACCATGGCTGTTGATTTTTATGCTGGGAACGGGAGCGTGGCTGATGCTTAGGCTTCGTTTCCTGCCGGTGAAAAAGTTAAAATTTGCGCTGCGGTGCGCCTTCGGGCTGGAGGCGGATAGAGGGAAAAACCGTCTGCGCCGGGCGTATATGGGACATACGGGTTCGTCCGGCGTCTCGCCTTTTGCCTCTCTGACCACGGAGCTGGCGGCCACCATAGGAATCGGGAATATTGTGGGGGTGGCTACCGCAATGGTTCTGGGAGGCCCGGGAGCTTTATTCTGGATGATGGCCGCCAGCCTATTGGGGCTTGCCACCAAACTGGTGGAAAGCTCTCTGGCCGTAAAGTACCGCTGCCGCAACGAACAGGGGGAGTGGGTGGGCGGCCCCATGTATACGCTGCGGGATGCGCTGCCCCGGGCAGGGGGGAGGCATGGCGGTATGGCCGGGCGTTTGCTGGCGCTTTGTTATGCCTTTTTTGCGGTGGCAGCTTCTTTTGGGATGGGCAATATGACGCAGTCCAATTCCATTGCGGAGGCCTGTCGGGTGACTTTCCATGTGCCTGTGGCTCTGACGGGACTGGTGGTGACGATCGCCGCCATTTTGGTGGTGTTAGGCGGAATCCGCTCCATCGCCAAAGTAACCCGGATTCTGGTGCCGCTTATGGGTGGTTTTTATCTGCTGGGAACTCTGGGCGTCATTTTTGTCAATATGGGACGGATGCCGCAGGGCATCGCCTCGATTCTGATCATGGCATTTGCGCCGGAGGCCGTAACGGGAGGATTTCTGGGAAATCTCACGGTGACGGCGTCCCTTTCCATGGCAAAATCCATCCGTCTGGGCGTGTCCAGAGGCGTGTTTTCCAACGAAGCCGGGCTGGGCGCGGCAGGGATTACCGCAGCGGCGGCGGACACGGAAGATTATATCCGGCAGGGCTATATCAGCATGACGGGAGTGTTTCTGGACACGATGGTGATCTGCCTGATCACGGGACTTGCGTTCGTGTCCTCGGGACTGCTGGGAACGGTCAACGCCGCAGGAGAACTGCTGAACGGCACGGAACTCACCATAGCGGTATTCACCGACGCCTATGGCGTGTGGGGAGCGAGATTTGTGAGCGTCAGCATCATTCTCTTTGCATTCGCCACGATCGTCGCATGGGCTTATCAGGGGGAGAAGGCGTTTGAATTTCTAATGGGGAAGACGGACTACAATGTCTGGTATCGGTTCGGCTATGCGCTGGCCGTCTTTGTGGGAGCCGTATGTTCGCTGGAGATCGTATGGAATTTCTCGGACATCTGCAACGGTCTGATGGCCGTGCCGAATCTGATCGGTATTTTGGTACTCAGCGTAACGCGGAACGGGATCTGTGAGGAGATCTTGCGGTATGACAAATTTTATGGGAAGCGACCGTGAAATTTTATGGAGAAATTTTCGAGAAATTTTGAAATTTTCAAGAATTTTATGGATTCAATCTTGTAGTTTGAAAGTCGGTAAAATTATGCTATAATGGAAACGATGTTTGGAAAAGCTGGAAAGGATTGATGCAAAATGGGTGGAACAATCGAGAAATTTTTGAGATATGTGCAGGTGGACACGCAATCCGACGAAGAGTCCTCCGCCACGCCAAGTACTGTCGGTCAGCATGATCTGGCGGAACTTTTGATACGGGAACTAAAGGAGATGGGAGCCGGAGAAATCGTCTACGATAAAGAGCATTGTTATGTATACGCCACGGTTCCCGCATCGGAGGGGTGCGGACAGGCTCCGGTGCTGGGATTTATCGCACACATGGACACCTCTCCCGCAGTGACGGGAAGCAACGTAAAACCGCGGATTGTGGAGCGGTACGACGGCGGCGACATCGTACTGAATCAGGCGCTCGGCGTGGTGATGAGAACCGCGGATTTCCCGGGGCTGTCGCGATATGTGGGGAAGGATCTGATCGTGACCGACGGGACAACGCTTTTAGGAGCCGACGACAAGGCCGGAATCGCAGAGATTATGACGATGGCAGAGACGCTTTTGGCGCATCCTGAGATCACGCACGGCAAAATCCGTCTGGCCTTTACGCCGGATGAGGAAGTGGGAAAAGGGACGGATCACTTTGACGTGAAACTCTTTGGCGCGGACTATGCCTACACGGTGGACGGCGGTCCGCTGGGCGAGCTGGAATATGAGAATTTCAACGCGGCGGGAGCGAAGCTGACCGTGCGCGGAAGAAGCGTGCATCCCGGGGAGAGCAAGGGGAAGATGATCAACGCGGTTTTGATTGCGCAGGAATTTCAGGCATTACTGCCCGCGGCGCAGAATCCCATGTATACGGAAGGGTACGAGGGCTTTTTCCATCTGGAGAATATCCGCGGAAACGTGGAGGAAACCGTGGCCGATTATATTATCCGCGACCATGACAGGATGCTGTTCGAGCAGAAGAAACAGCTGTTTCAGGACTGCGCGGCATTTTTAAACCGCAAGTACGGGGAGAACACGGTTCTCGTGGAACTGCAGGATTCCTATTACAATATGAAAGAGAAAATTCTGCCCCATATGTATCTGATCGACCGCGCGAAGGCCGCCATGGAAGCGCTGGGAATCGAGCCGAAGATCAGTCCCATACGGGGTGGCACGGACGGCGCAAGGCTTTCGTTTATGGGGCTGCCCTGTCCGAATCTCTGTACGGGCGGGGAGAACTTTCACGGGAGATATGAATTTGCCTGCGTGCAGGCCATGGAACAGGTGGCCGAACTGCTGGTGAAACTGGCGTCGGACGCCGAACTGCGGAAGGAGAACAGCCAATAGCGTAAAAAGCAGTTCAAAAGCAGTCAACATCAAATCATAAAAGGATAACGATATGGATTTACGGAATGTAAAAGCAGATGCAGCGAAAACGGTAGACCTTGATCTGGTGGACACCACTTTGGCGCCCCCGGATTTGGAACCTCAGCGTCAGTATTATTTCATGGCCAAATGCCGGGAATGGGTGAGAGCGGAAAGCGGACGGATCGGACGGCCTTTGACCTCGGAAGTCGTAACCTTCGGCTGTCAGATGAACGCCCGGGATTCCGAGAAACTGGAAGGGATTCTGCGCCGGATCGGCTATGAGGCGGCGCAGGGCAAAGAGGCGGATTTTGTGATTTTTAACACCTGTACGGTGCGGGATAATGCCAACCAGCGCGTATACGGCCGTCTGGGCGAATTGAAGGGAGCGAAACGCCGGAATCCGCAGATGAAAATAGCGCTCTGCGGATGCATGACACAGGAGCGGGCGGTGGTGGAGAAAATCCGACACAGCTACGGCTTTGTGGATCTGATCTTCGGGACGCACAATCTTTTCCGGTTTGCGGAATTGCTCTATGAGGTTCTGGAAAGCCGGGAGACGGTGGAAGAGGTCTGGGAGGGAACGGAACGCATCGTGGAGGAACTTCCCACGGCGCGGAAATATCCTTTTAAATCCGGCATCAATATTATGTTCGGATGCAATAATTTCTGCAGTTACTGCATCGTCCCCTATGTGCGGGGGCGGGAGCGGAGCCGTGAACCGGAGGACATTCTGGGAGAAATCAGGCGGCTGGCGGCAGATGGCGTGGCGGAGATCATGCTGCTCGGGCAGAACGTCAATTCCTATGGGAAAACCTTAAGCCGCCCGGTCAGCTTTGCCGAACTGCTCGAACAGGTAGAACAGATCGACGGAATCAAGCGTATCCGTTTCATGACTTCCCATCCGAAAGATCTGTCGGACGAGCTGATTCAGGTGATGAAAAAATCGCGGAAAATCTGCAGGCATCTGCATCTTCCCCTGCAGGCAGGCTCCACCAGAATCTTGGAAGCGATGAACCGGCGATACACCAAGGAACAGTATCTGGCGCTGGCGGAGAAAATCCGCAGCGAGATTCCGGATCTGGCGCTGACGACGGACATTATCGTGGGTTTCCCCGGCGAGACGGCGGAAGATGTGGAAGAGACCATCGACGTCATCCGCAAGGTGCAGTACGACAATGCGTTTACCTTCCTCTATTCCCCGCGCACCGGCACACCCGCGGCCGCCATGGAACAGGTTCCGGAGGCGGAGGTAAAAAAGCATTTTGACCGGGTGTTAAAGGTGGTGCAGGAGACCGCAAGGGAGCGGGTGGCACGCTATCAGGGGCGTATGATGGATGCGCTGGTGGAGGAAATAAACGAAAATGACCCGAATCTTGTGACCGGACGGCTGTCTAACAATACTTTAGTACATTTCCCGGGAGACGCTTCCCTGATCGGGCAGATCGTGGACGTCAAACTGGAAGAATGCAGAGGATTCTATTATATGGGCCGCCGCATATCAGTTTGAAAATGCAGGAAATTCTGCAAAACCACAAAAATATCGACACAAACCGCCCGATTCTGCATAAAAAAATGCAAACGCTGATTCGGCAGGCAGAACACGAAAGAATACTTTGACGGAAATCTTGCAAACGCCTGAAATAAACGCCTGAAATCGCTTCAACAGATCATTGTGAAATGCTCATTTCGGAAACGTCTAAATATCTGCAATAAGCGATTGCGAAACTTCAGCTTAAGCAATCCGAATTGTGCAGATTGCACGTTCATAAGCAGACCTTAGCGAACCGTTGGCACTTGGGCGCTGTATTTTAGCGCCTTGAGGTGAGATTTAGCACTTCTTGGCGAAACACCCTATGGTGCAAGCCTTAGAAGTGCTTCTCACCTTGGCCGCTTACGGTGAGGTGAGAGCGAAAGCGTGTCTGCGTTGAATATGCAATTTGCACAATGACACTTTCCGAAGTGGGAGTTTTGCAATCACCTAAAATATCTGCAAAACGAAAGGAGAAGACAGAATGGAAAAAATGAATGAAATATTGCAAAATATGGTGTCGAGAAGGAGCGTCAAGAATTACAAACCGGATATGGTGCCGGAGGATGTGATCCGCCGGATCTGTGAAGCCGGGACATATGCGGCTTCCGGCATGGGCAGACAGGCGGCAATCATACTGGCGATTACCAACCGGGAACTGCGCGATAAGCTCTCCGAGATGAATGCGGCGGTCATGGGACGGAAAGATTTCGATCCCTTTTATGGCGCGCCGGTGGTTTTGGTGGTTCTGGCGGATAAAAATATCGGGACGCATGTATATGACGGCAGCCTTGTGATGGGCAATCTGATGCTGGCAGCTCATGCGGAGGGCGTGGGGAGCTGCTGGATCCACAGAGCCAAAGAGGAATTTGAGTCCGAGGAGGGCAGACAGATCCTGAAATCTCTTGGCATCGAGGGCGACTATGAAGGCATCGGCCACTGTGTGCTGGGGTATCCGGAGGGAGAGGTGCCGGAAGCTAAAGAAAGAAAGCCGGATTATGTGCGTTTCGTGCGGTAATGCCAAGGATTTTTGGGGGAGCTATTGTATGCGGCCGATTTACAAATACAATATTTTGTGGTAAGATCATGGATGTCAGCAGCAGAATGCCTGCCGGAAAAAGTATAGGCCGAAGTACCTGTAGGAGAACAGGCAGAAGCACTGGCAAAAGACCAGATAAAAGTACTGACAAAAGACTGAACAAAAGTACAGACAAAAGCACTGATAAAAGCACTGATAGAAAACCGGATATAAGTACACAGAGAACAGACAACTAATGATACCAAAGAACAGGAGTAGAACGCCGTGTCCGAATTAACACCCATGATGCAACAGTATATGGAGACCAAGAAACAGTGTCCCGACTGTATTTTATTCTACCGTCTGGGTGATTTTTATGAGATGTTTTTTGAGGACGCGCAGACCGTGTCGAAGGAGCTGGAGCTGACGCTGACGGGAAGAAGCTGCGGGCAGGATGAGCGCGCGCCCATGTGCGGCGTGCCGTACCATGCGGTGGAGGGATATCTCGCCAAGCTGGTGGGCAAGGGGTATAAGGTGGCCATCTGTGAACAGCTGGAAGACCCCAAACTTGCAAAAGGGCTGGTCAAGCGGGATATCGTGCGCATCGTGACGCCGGGTACCAATCTGAATATGCAGTCTCTGGAGGAATCCCGGAACAATTTCTTGATGTGCATTACCTATACGGCGGACGGGATCGGCATTTCGGCAGCGGACGTGACCACGGGCGATTATTATGTGACCGAGGTGGACGACGTCAAGAAGCTCATGGACGAGCTGATGAAATATGAGCCTTCGGAGATTATCTGCAACGACGCTTTTCTGGTGAGCGGCGTGGACGTGGAGGATCTCAAGGGAAGGCTGCATATTTCCGTGAACGTGCTGGAATCTCATCTGTTCGACGACGCGGGCTGCGAGCGGGCGCTCTTAAAACATTTTAAGGTCAATACGCTGGCGGGGCTGGGCATCGGGGAATTTCCCACAGGGATGATTGCGGCGGGAGCGCTTTTGCAATATCTCTATGAGACGCAGAAGAACCATCTGGAACATTTCACCCGTATTTCTCCCTATCTCACCAGCAAATATATGCTTTTGGACAGTTCCACCAGACGGAATCTGGAGCTGACGGAGACGCTTCGGGAAAAACAAAAAAAGGGATCGCTTCTGTGGGTTCTGGACAAGACCAAGACGGCCATGGGCGGCCGGATGCTGCGCAGTTACATTGAACAGCCGCTGATTGAGCGGGCGGATATGGAGAGCCGTCTGGACGCCATCGAAGAGCTGAATCAGGACAGTCTTTCGCGGGACGAAATCCGGGAATATCTGAATCCCGTTTACGATTTGGAGCGTCTTTTGTCCAAAGTGACCTACAAGACGGCCAATCCCAGAGACTTGATTGCCTTCCGCAATTCTCTGGAGATGCTGCCCCCGATCAAGACGGTTCTGCAGAATTTTGAAAAGGCAAAACTACAGAACATCTATGAGGAAATCGACAGTCTGGAAGACATCTGTCAGCTGATTGGGCGCGCGGTGGAAGAAGAGCCGCCCATCACCATCCGGGAGGGCGGTATTATCAAAGACGGATATGACGAGACCGTGGACAGGCTTAGAAGCGCCAAGCGGGACGGCAAACAGTGGCTCGCAGAGCTGGAAGAACAGGACCGGGAGCGCACGGGCATCAAGAATCTGCGCATCAAATACAACAAAGTGTTCGGTTATTATTTTGAAGTGACCAACTCCTATAAGAATCTGGTGCCGGAAGACTACATCCGCAAACAGACGCTGGCCAATGCGGAGCGCTACACTACGCCGCGCCTGAAAGAGCTGGAAGATACCATTTTAAACGCGGAGGACAAGCTGCAGACCTTGGAGTACGACCTCTTCTGTGAAGTGCGGGATGCAGTCGCCGGGGAGATTGAGCGGATCCAGCGCACGGCGAAGGCCGTCGCCAGACTGGATGTGTTTGCCTCCCTCTCCCTTGTGGCGGAGAGGAACCGCTATGTGCGGCCGAAGCTGAACGAGAAAGGCATTATCGACATCAAGGACGGCCGCCATCCCGTGGTGGAACAGATGATTTCCAACGATCTGTTCATCTCTAACGATACCTATCTGGACAATGGCAGCCACTGTATCAGCGTGATCACCGGGCCGAATATGGCGGGAAAATCCACCTACATGCGGCAGACTGCGCTGATTGTGCTGCTTGCGCAGATCGGCTGTTTTGTCCCGGCGAAATCCGCAAATATCGGCATTGTGGACCGGATTTTTACCCGCGTGGGAGCGTCGGACGATCTGGCCAGCGGCCAGTCCACTTTCATGGTGGAGATGAACGAAGTGGCCAACATCCTCAGAAACGCCACGGCGGACAGCCTTTTGATTCTGGATGAAATCGGACGAGGAACCTCCACGTTCGACGGTCTTTCCATCGCGTGGGCGGTGATTGAGCATATCAGCAACCGGAAGCTTCTGGGAGCCAAAACGCTTTTTGCCACCCACTATCACGAGCTGACGGAGCTGGAGGGCAAGATGAGCAATGTGAATAATTACTGCATTGCCGTCAAGGAGCGGGGGGACGATATTGTGTTCCTGCGCAAGATCATCAAAGGCGGAGCCGACAGAAGCTACGGCATTCAGGTGGCAAAGCTTGCGGGCGTGCCGGATCTGGTGATCGATCGGGCCAAAGAGATCGCCGAGCAGCTCTCGGACAACGACATTACGGAGAAAATCCAGAACATTACCGTGGATGTGAAAAACGACGGGAAAAAGAGCGGCAGAAAAACGGAGCGGTACGACGAGATGGATCTGGCGCAGATGTCCCTGTTTGACACGGTGACGGACGAGGATGTGCTGAGAGAGCTGATGGAGGTGGAAGTGACCACTCTGACGCCTCTGGATGCGCTGAACACGCTGTACCGGCTTCAAAACAAACTGAAAAACCGCTGGACGGCGGAGTGAAGAGAAGCGCTGAAATAAGAGCGAGAAATTAGGAACCGAGAAATAAAACCAAGAGATAAAAGCCGAGAAATAAAATCGAGAAATAGAAATCAAGAAATAGAAACTGGGAATAAACGCGATAAAATACAGATTGACAATGGGCATAAGAACATTGGCAGGCGGGAGGGCGATTAAGATGCCGGAAATACATTTGTTGGACTCGGAGACCATCGACAAGATTGCCGCCGGAGAAGTGGTGGAGCGGCCGTCCAGCGTGGTGAAGGAACTTGTGGAGAATGCGGTGGATGCGGGCGCAACGGCCATCGCCGTCGAAATCAAAGAGGGCGGGATCGAGTTCATCCGGGTGACGGACAACGGACACGGCATGGACAGGGAGCAGATCCGCAGCGCATTTCTGCGCCATGCCACCAGCAAGATTCAAACTGCGGACGATCTGACTCGGATTTCCAGTCTGGGGTTCCGCGGAGAGGCTTTATCCAGCATTGCCGCCGTATCCAAGGTGGAACTGATTACCAAGACGAAAAACAGTCTCACAGGCAGCCGCATGGTGCTGGAGGGCGCTGTGGAAAAAGAATTTTCCGAGGTCGGAGCGCCGGACGGCACCACCTTTTTGGTTCGGAATCTGTTTTATAACACGCCCGTGCGCAGGAAATTTTTGAAACTGCCCGCCACGGAGGGCGGTTACGTCGCCGATTTGATGGAACATCTGGCGCTTTCCAGACCGGATATTTCGTTCAAGTTTCAAATCGGCAGCCAGCTGCGGTTCCACACCACGGGAAACGGAGATCTGCGGGAAGTCATCTACCGTATCTACGGGCGGGACGTGGCTTCCTCTCTGGTGCCGATCCGTCTGGAGCAGAACGGAAATCTGGTGGAGGGATATCTGGGAAAACCCGTGACGGTGCGCTCTAACCGCAATTATGAGATCTATTTTATCAACGGCCGGTTTATCAAAAGCAATATCATCGCGCGGGCGCTGGAGGAGGGATACCGGGAGTATCTGATGCAGCACAGGTTTCCGCTGTGCGTGCTGCACATTACCATGGACACGGGGCAGGTGGACGTCAATGTGCATCCCACCAAGATGGACGTGCGCTTCAGCGACGGCATCACGTTCAGCAAAATGCTCTCCGACGGCATTCGCGACACCTTGAAAGCGCAGGAGATGATTCCCGAAGCCGTCTTGGGCAATGGAAGAGAAGAGCGCAAGGCCGAGCGGGAACAGCGGTCAGCGCAGCAGAAAATGCGCACACCGGAGCCGTTTGAGACACATCGGGCAGAGCGTTACCGCGTGGCGGAGGAGAGCAGATATCAGGCGGCTGCACCGCAGATCGCACAGCGTGCGCCGCAGGAGCCGAAATCGAGCGGGAACCAATTCACGGCGCAGAATGTGCCGAAGCGGGAAGCAACTGCACCGCAAACCGCACAGCGTGCGCCGCAGGAGCCGAAATCGGACGGGAACCAATTTACGGCGCAGAATATGCCGTCCGGGCAGAAGTCGGCTGCGCCGCAGAAACAGAACCCGGATGCAGGGCAGGCTGCACCCTCCAAAGATCGGAAAGATGCGGACGGCACAGGAACGCAGATGAATCTGTTTGAGGAGCGGATTCTGTCCGCGGACAACCGCAGCCGCTATCAGTTCATCGGACAGGTTTTCAACACCTATTGGATGATTCAATTCGAGGATAAGCTGTTGATTATCGACCAACATGCCGCCCATGAGAAAGTGAAATATGAGCGCCTGATGAGACGGTTTCGCAAGAAGCAGATAGTGTCCCAGCTTCTTGCGCCGCCGGTTGTGGTCAGCCTCTCCGCACAGGAGGAGCTGGTGTTTTTGGAATACCGGGAGGTTTTCGCAAGCCTCGGTTTTGAGACGGAGACATTCGGCGGCCGGGAGTACGCGCTGCGCAGCGTGCCGACAGATCTGTACGGCTGCAGCGAACGGGAACTTTTTCTGGCGGTACTGGATGAGCTGGACGCCGGGGTCAGCAGAGGCAGTTATCAGGTGATCGAGGAGAAAATCGCCTCCATGGCCTGCAAGGCGGCGGTCAAGGGCAACAACCGCTTAAGCGCCGCGGAGGCGCAGGAGTTGATTGACGAGCTTCTGACGCTGGAGAACCCCTATCATTGTCCGCACGGCAGACCTACCATCATCACCGTCAGCCAGAATGAGATGGACAAAAAGTTCAAGCGCATTGTATGACCCGAAGAAGATGGAACCCGCACAATTCGTATGACTCGAATCGGAGTATGGCAGACGTCGAATACGATAATTCTATAAACTAAAATATAGGACAGACAGGATCAAAACAGATGGAACAGGAGAAGCATTCCCCCAAAAATCATCAGAACAGCAATTCCGACAGACCGGAACCGCAAGCGTCCGCAAGCCATGCAGACGGCGCGTCCCGTCCGCCTCTGATCATTCTCACGGGTCCTACGGCCGTGGGGAAGACGGCGCTGTCTCTTGCTCTTGCAGAGGCTGTCAACGGAGAGATTATCTCCGCAGACTCCATGCAGGTCTACCGTCACATGGATATCGGCTCCGCCAAGATCACAAGCGCGCAGATGGGGCAGATTCCCCATCATTTAATCGACATTTTGGAGCCTTGGGAGGATTTTAACGTGGTTTCCTTCCAACAGCGCTGCAAAGAAGTCATGGCCGGTATCTACGGACGTGGCAGAATCCCCGTTCTGGTGGGCGGCACGGGGTTTTATATTCAGGCGGTGCTGCGGGATATCCACTATGCGGACGACGGGGAGGAAGACGACGGCTGCCGCAGGGAACTTGCCCGAACGGCCGCCGAAGAGGGCGCGGAACGCCTGCACCAAATGCTGGCGGCGGTAGATCCGCCTTCCGCGGAGGCGATCCCTGCGGGAAACGTAAAACGTGTGATCCGCGCGCTGGAATTTTACCGCCGGACAGGCAGACGCATCTCCGAACATAACGAGGAGGAGCGCCGCCGCAAGAACGCATACAACGCCTGTTATTTTGTCTTAAACGACGACCGGGACAGGCTCTATGAGCGCATTGAGGCGCGGGTGGACGCGATGCTGGAACAGGGACTTGTGGCGGAAGTGGAACGGCTGCGGCAGATGGGATGCAGACGAGGCCAGACGGCCATGCAGGGGCTTGGCTATAAAGAGATTTTGGATTATCTGGACGGCCTGTGTACCTTGGAGGAGGCTGTCTGCCGCATCAAGCGGGATACCAGACATTTTGCCAAGCGGCAGCTCACGTGGTTTCGCAGAGAGCGGGACGTGATCTGGGTCAACCGCCCCGATTTCCCGGCCGAGCGGCAGGACGAGGCCATCTTGGACTATCTGCTGCCCCAGATTAGGGGACGGATATGCGCAATACCGACAGCACAATAGCCGTATTTGCAATCTGCGGCAGATGCGCTAAGTCAACAACCTTGCGACATTCGCCAACACTCATGCATAATCGCGAGAATCAATCATAGGCGATTGCAAAACGTTCACTTCGGAAAGTGTCATTGTGCAAATTGCACATTCAACGCAGATGTCCAACCTTCACCGTAAGCGGCAAGGTGAGAAGCGCTTCTAAGGCTTGCACCATAGGGTGCTTCGCCAAGAAGTGCTAAATCTCACCTCAAGGCGCTAAAATACAGCGCCTAAGTGCCAACGGTTCGCTAGGGTCTGCTTATGAATATACAATCTGCACAATTCGAATTACCTAAGCTGAAGTTTCGCAACCGCATAGAGAATCAATCATCCGAAAAGGAGAGACGGGACAAATGGAAGATACAAACGGCACGCTCGCCGATTTTTACCGGGAGATGGGGATCACCCGGCCGGTATACGAGTTCGGAAGCGGCATTCTGGAGGGCTTGTCCGACCGATTTGCAGAAATTGATCAAAGAGCCGAATACAATCAGCTCAAAGTGCTGAAAGCGATGCAGAAAAATCAGGTCAGCGAGGCCTGTCTGCTGGGTACCACCGGATACGGTTATAACGATCTGGGAAGGGATACGCTGGAAGCCGTCTATGCGGACGTCTTTCACACGCAAGACGCACTGGTGCGTCCCCAGATCACTTGCGGAACCCATGCGCTGGCGCTGGCGCTCATGAGCAATCTGCGCCCCGGAGACGAGCTGTTATCCCCGGTGGGAAAGCCCTACGACACCCTTGAGGAAGTGATCGGGATCCGACCCTCCAAAGGGTCTCTCGCAGAATACGGAGTCACCTACAGTCAGGTAGATCTTCTGCCGGACGGCAGTTTTGACTACGACAAGATCCGCAGGGCGATCCATGAGAAAACCCGGCTTGTGACCATTCAGCGCTCCAAGGGCTACCAGACCAGACCGACGCTGTCCGTCTCGCGAATCGGGGAACTGATTGCCTTCGTGAAATCCGTCAAACCGGACGTCATCTGCATGGTGGACAACTGCTACGGGGAGTTCGTGGAGACGCTCGAGCCGTCGGACGCGGGGGCGGACATGGTGGTGGGATCTCTCATCAAGAATCCCGGCGGCGGTCTTGCGCCCATCGGCGGTTATATTGCAGGGCGGAGAGACTGCGTGGAAAATGCGGCCTACCGTCTCACAAGCCCGGGACTCGGCAAAGAGGTGGGAGCCTCTCTGGGGGTGCTGTCTCAGTTTTATCAGGGACTTTTTCTGGCTCCCACGGTGACGGCCGCGGCCTTAAAGGGCGCCATCTTTGCGGCCAATTTATACGAACGGCTCGGGTTTTACGTCGTGCCGGACGGGAGTGAGAGCCGGCATGACATTATTCAGGCGGTGACATTCGGTTCGCCGGAGGGCGTGACCGCGTTCTGTCAGGGGATTCAAGCCGCCGCGCCCGTGGACGCCCATGTCGCCCCTGAACCGTGGGATATGCCGGGATATGACGCCAAGGTCATTATGGCCGCCGGGGCGTTCGTGTCCGGTTCTTCCATCGAACTTTCCGCGGACGGTCCCATCAAGGAACCCTATGCGGTATATTTTCAGGGAGGTCTTACCTGGCCCCATGCGAAATTCGGCATTTTGAAGTCCCTGCAGGCGCTTGCGGACCGGGGAATTGTCGAAATTCCCTGTCAAAACCACGGGAAGTGAGAGGGATCGGCAGGAATCCGAGAAGATTAAGAAGAAATAAAATTGGTAAATTTTGTGTACAGCATTTATATTTTATGCTACAATAATTGACAGCGCAGTTTTCCTCTGCGCCGAAGAAAGACGAGGATTTCTCATGAAGAGAGTAAACTGGCTTTTGGTCTGTCTGGTGTTGATCGGTTTTGTGCTGGGGACTGTGATTGCGCAGATTTTCCCGGGAAGTTTTCTGAGTTACGGGCAGGTCTTTGGGCTGAACAATCCCGTGGAGCTGGACATGGGATTTCTGGTGTTGACCTTCGGAATGAAATTCCACATTACGATCGCCAGCATCATCGGCGTGATCATCGCTTTTGTGATCTACCGATTCATCAGATAACCATCCATACAAGCAATGGTTTCCCATGCTTTGGAGAAGGCAGAGGGACGATGGATGAAAAATGACAAAGAACAGGCGGAGCTGCCCTATGAGAGGTTCCTGCGGATGGGGCCGGAGACGCTGACCGAGCGGGAACTGCTGGCAATTATTCTGCGGACAGGCACGAAAGAGAAGAGCGCTTTGGATCTTGCGGGGGAAGTGCTGGCCTTGGCCAGATACCCCAGAGAGGGACTGCTGGGACTTTACGACGTGACGCTGGAAGATCTCATGGGCATCAACGGCATCGGGCTGGTAAAGGCGGTGAAACTAAAATGCATCACGGAGCTGACCATGCGCATCAGCAGAGCCAGCGCGAAAGAGGGGCTTGCGTTTAATTCGCCCCGTCTGGTGGCACAATATTTCATGGAAGCCTTGCGCCATCGGGACACGGAATGCGTGATTTTGGTATGTCTCGACACCAAAGGACGCATGATCCGCGAGAAGAAACTCTCCGACGGCAGCGTGAGGATGTCCCTGATCTCACCCAGAGAAATCTTTCTGGAGGCGCTGCACGCGCAGGCGGTGAACATTCTGCTGGTACACAATCATCCCAGCGGAGATCCCACGCCCAGCAGTTATGACATGGAGCTGACCCGGAATGTGGAGAAGCTGGGAGGGATGCTGGACATTCTGCTTCTGGACCACATCATCATCGGCGATAACAAGTACGCCAGTTTTAAGGAATTGGGATATATGGCGCGGACGACATAGGACGAAAGCGCACGCAATTATAAGAAAGGGGCTGTCCGGGATGGCTAACAATGTATTTGGCATCGATCTAGGCACCAACAACATCAAAATTTACAGTCGAAGCGAAGACCATATCATGGTGGAGAAAAATATGATCGCCATCGAGAATAAAAACACGCTTTTCGCCTATGGGGACTCCGCTTTTGAAATGTATGAGAAAGCGCCCGGAAATATTCATATTTCTTATCCGCTTTCCAACGGCGTTATCGCGGACATCAAAAATATGGAGACGCTGATCCGCTATTTTATCACGGACATGCAGAAGGGGAACGTGAAGCCCGCGGATTTCTATATCGCCGTCCCCACGGACGTGACGGAGGTGGAGAAGCGCGCGTTCTACGATCTGGTCAAGGACGCCAATGTCAAGGCGAAAAAAGTCATGGTGGTGGAAAAGGCGGTGGCCGACGGTCTGGGACTGGACATCGACGTGAAAAATTCTCAGGGCGTGCTGGTGGTGAACGTCGGTTACGAGACCACGGAGATTTCCATTCTGTCTCTGGGGGGCATCGTACTGAGCCGACTGATCAAGGCGGGCGGACTCAAGTTTGACGAGGCGATCCGAAGCGCGGTCCGCAGGGAATTTTCCCTCATCATCGGCGGCAAGACCTCCGAGACGGTCAAAATCGCCCTGAAGGAACTGGAGAACGAGGGCCGGGGCGCGCTGGTGTACGGCCGGGACATCGTGACGGGGCTTCCCGTGGAGCGGGAGATTCCCACCAAGCTGGTGGACGAGTGTCTGGAGGAGCATTTTAATACGATTATCGACAATGTAAAAGTGATTTTGGAGCGCACGCCCCCCGAGCTTGCGGCGGATATCTACCGCCACGGCATCTATCTGACGGGCGGCGCGTCTCAGGTCAACCATCTGGCCGAACGCATGGCCACGGGAACGGGACTGCGGGTAAACGTAGCGGAGAATCCGCAGACCAGCGTAGCGGCGGGACTGTCCAAAATCATCAAGGATGAAAATTATAAATCTGTTGCGTATGCGGTTGAAGGGATGAGTAAATGAGTCCGGTTGTAAAGCGAAAAGGGGAGAGATTTACTTTGCCGGGTAAGTATCTCCTTTTTATTTTAACGGCATTGTGCGTTGTGCTGATGCTTCTGACCTTTGGCACCAACGTCTTTGACAAACCGCTGAACACCGCGCTGGGTTATGCGGTGGTTCCGTTTCAGCAGGGCATCTCCCGGGCGGGGGAATGGCTTTCGAGACGTTCCGAAGAATTGGTGCAGATCCGCGAGCTTTTGGATGAAAATGCCCGCCTGAAAGCGGAGGTGGCGGCTCTCACCGAGGAGAACACGCTGCTTCAGCAGGACAAATATGAATTGAATCAGCTTCGGGCGCTTGTGGAACTGGACGAGCAGTACGGGGAATATGCGAAAGTGGGCGCCCGGATTATCAGCAGGGATTCCGGCAACTGGTACACCTCCTTTATCATCGACAAAGGGAGCGACGACGGGCTGGCCGAGAATATGAACGTGATCGCAGGCGGCGGGCTGGTGGGGCGTATCACTTCCACCGGGCCGAACTGGTCCCGCGTCACGGCCATCATCTCCGACAACAGCAATGTGAGCGCCATGACCATCGCCACGGGCGACAAAATGATCGTGTCCGGCGACCTGCAGATGATGGCGGAGGGCGTGATTACTTTCAGCAAGCTGGTGGACAGCAAAAATGTGGTGGCGGAGGGAGATAAGATTGTCACATCCGACATCAGCGACAAATATCTTCCCAATATTCTGATCGGCTATATACATACCATCAACAGGGACAACAACAATCTCACCAAATCGGGATATGTCACGCCCGCGGTGGATTTTGAACATTTGAGCGAAGTGCTGGTGATCACCGATTTAAAGCAGGTGGTGGAGGAGCCATAGCATAGCCATAGCATAGCAGCAAAGGAGAGATTACATGCTCCGCAAAGTGATTGTAACGATTTTGATTTTTTTCTGTTTTCTGTTGGAGTCCGCGGTGTTCAGCCATTTTGCGCTGGGGGGCATCGTGCCAAAGTTTACCATCCTTCTGACTTCCGCTTTCGGTTTTATGCGGGGGGAGAAGGAGGGGATGGTCATCGGTTTTTGCTGTGGGATGCTCAGCGATGTGTTCTTCGGCGACGTGCTGGGCTTCTATGCGCTGATTTTGACCTATATCGGCTTTATCAACGGGAAATTCTCCCGCATTTTCTACCCGGAAGACATCAAGCTTCCGATCGCGCTCATTGTGGTGAGCGATCTGTCCTATGGCGTTCTGTGCTATATTCTGCTGTTTTTACTGAGGGGAAGATTCGATTTTATCTACTATTTTGTGAGGGTCATCCTGCCGGAAGCGCTTTATACGATTGTGGTGACGGTGTTGATGTATCCGGTGATTCTAAAGATAAACGAGAAACTGGAAGCATGGGAAAAAAGGAGCGCACAAAAATTTGTTTGATGAAATTCGCGATAATCTGATCAATTTCATAACGAGCAGACTGACGCTCTTGACACTTTTGTTTGCGGGAATGGGCGGCATTTTGGTTTACCGGTGTTTCGAGCTGCAGATTGTGAACGGAGAATCTTACCTGAACGATTTCATACTTTCCACCGAGAAGACAAGGGATATCTCCAGCGCAAGAGGCAATATCCTCGACCGGAACGGCTATGTGCTGGCCTACAACGAGCTGGCCTACTCCGTCAAGATCGAGGACGTCTACGAGAACAAAAACAAGAACCGGAACATGAATGCCACCATCTACCGTCTGATCAAGCTGATCGAGAAAAACGGGGATAAAGTCATCACCGATTTTAAGATTGTGGTGGACGAGGACGGAGCGTTTGCCTTTACCGCGGAAGGGGCGTCCCAGACCCGGTTTCTGGCGGACGTCTACGACCACACCCAGATCGGGAACGACGTGCTGACGGCGGAGGAGGAGGCTTCCACGCCGCTTGAGGTCATGCAGCATCTCAGCCGCAACAGCGGCAAGGGATTTACCTTCGGGATCGGCGATTATGAGACGGAGGGGGATTCCGATTCCCCGTTTATCCCCGGCAAGGGATATACCAACGAGGAATGGCTGCAGATGGTGACGATCCGTTTTGCCATGCAGCAGACGTCCTACCGCAAATACATAGGCACCACGGTGGCCAACAATGTCAGCGACAAGACGGTGGCGGTGATTGTGGAAAATTCTGAGGAACTGCCCGGCGTCACGATCGTGGAGGACACGGTGCGCCGTTACAATGACAGCAAATATTTTGCGCATGTGCTGGGTTATACGGGGAAAATTTCCTCCGACGAGCTGACCGAACTGAACGCGCAGGTCGTATCGGAAGGCGGAAGCGCGGACACTTACTCCATCAACGACGTGGTGGGCAAGAGCGGCCTCGAAGCCTATATGGAGACCACGCTGCAGGGTACCAAAGGATATGAGAAAGTGGTCACCAACGTGACCGGCAAAGTTATGCAGATTCTGGAGCGGACCGAGCCGCAGGCGGGACAGGACGTGTACTGTACGCTGGATCATGATCTGCAGATCGCCGCCTACAATATCGTGGAGCAGAGGCTGGCAGGTCTGGTGTCCAGCAAAATCATCGACACCAAGGAGTACAAAGCGGGCGAAAACGCCACCAGCGCGCAGATTATCATTCCCATTTACGACGTCTATTTTGCGGTCATCAACAACAATATCGTGGATATCAAACACTTCGGGGCGGAGGACGCGGGGGAGACGGAGCGCGCGGTCAACGAGACCTATCTGGCCTATAAGCAGGAAGTCTACGACAAGCTCCGGTATGAGCTGACGGAGGGGCGGACCCCCTATAATAAGCTGTCCAAGGAATATCAGGTATATCAGAGCAATATTGTCACCAGACTGCAGCGAAACGGCGTCATCATGACGGAGGCCGTGGACGCGGCGGACGCGACCCAGATCGCATGGGCGCAGGACGAGGTCATCAGTTTGAACGAATATCTGCAATATTGTATCGCGCAGAACTGGATCGACGTGAGCAAACTGGATCTGGATGAAAAATATTCCGACTCCACCGAGATTTACGGGAAACTTTTGGACTATATCATCGATACCATCGACCACAACACGGAATTTCAGAAACGATTTTACAAATATATGCTCTTAAACGACCGGATCAGCGGCAGACAGATCTGTATGCTCCTGTGCGAGCAGAAGGTGATCGACATCGCAGCGGAGGAAGAGCAGGCGCTCTTCAACAACCGGATCAGCGCTTATCAATTTATGAAGAACCGGATTAACAATCTGGATATCACACCGGCCCAGCTGGCGCTGGATCCCTGTAATGCTTCCGTTGTCATCACGGACGTCCATACGGGGGAGGTGCTGGCCATGGTGTCCTATCCCGGCTATGACAACAACAAGATGGCCAATTCCATCGACGCAGACTATTTTGCGCAGCTGAACACGGACAAATCCCAGCCGCTGCTCAATTACGCAACTCAGTACAAGGCGGCGCCCGGGTCCACGTTCAAGATGGTCGTCGCATCGGCCGGGCTGATGGAAGGCGTGATCAGTCTGCGCGACGCCATCACGTGTACGGGAACTTACACGGCCATCAGCTATCAGCCGCCCCGGTGCTGGAACCACTCGGGACACGGGAGCGAGAATTTGATTACGGCGATCCGCGATTCGTGTAACTTTTATTTTTACGATGTGGGTTACAAGCTGGCGACCCGCACCGGCTCTTACGACGAACAGAGCGGCCTGAACACCCTTTACGAATATGCGGATTTGTACGGGCTGACGGAGAAATCGGGAGTCGAGGTCAACGAGTACAGCCCGGACGTCTCGAACATGGATCCCGTGCGTTCCTCCATCGGTCAGGGCAGCCACAGCTATACCACGGCGGGGCTTGCCAGATATGCGGCCACGGTGGCCAACAGCGGCACCTGCTATCAGCTGACGCTTCTGGACAAAGTGACGGATTCGCAGGGCAATGTGATCGCCGACTACGAGCCGCAGGTGCGCAATATCATCGACATGCCCGAAAATTATTGGAACGCCATCCACAGCGGTATGCGGCAGGTGGTTCAGAACAAGCGCTATTTCAGCGATCTGGCCGTCACGGTGGCGGGCAAGACCGGAACGGCGGAGCAGACCAAATCCCGCCCCAGCCACGCGCTCTTTGTCTGCTATGCGCCCTATGAATCGCCCGAGATCGCCATCGCAACCCGGATTCCGTTCGGATATTCCTCAGATCATGCGGCACAGACTACCAGAAACATAATCGAATATTATTACGGTCTGGCCGAGGAGGACGAGCTGATCACCGGAACGGCGGACGAACCGGACGCCGGCGTGACAAACGAGCTTTAAGAGAGCGGGGGACAAGATATATGAAAGACGCAGTCATAATTAAAAGTTTTCCAAACGGCATCGCCTTGATTTTGAACGGGGAGACCCCTTTTGAGGAGATTCTCGAGGAGATCGCCTTTAAATTTTCCGAGGCCAAAGCGTTCTTCGGAACGGCGAGCATGGCGCTCTCCATCGAGGGCCGCGACGTGACGGATCTGGAAGAAATTCAGATCTTGGAGGCCATCCGGCAGAACAGCAGCCTCCACATCGTCTGTATCGTAGGGCATGACGATGAGCGGGACAAGCATTTCATCAAGGCTCTGCAGCAGGTGGAGAAGCATCTTGCGGTCAAGGACGAGGGCCAGTTTTATAAGGGTTCCCTGAAGAACCATCAGGTGATCGAGACGGACAGCAGCATTGTGATTTTGGGGGACGTCTATCCCGGATGCGCCGTGATTTCGGCGGGAAGCATTATCGTGCTGGGCGGCCTGTACGGGGAGGCCTACGCCGGTGGAAACGGTCAGGAAGGAGCCTATATTGTAGCGCTTGAAATGGAGCCGGAGCGCTTAAGAATCGGCGATTTCAAATATAAGTACAACGGCAAAGCGCCTAAGTGGGGCATCCGGCCCAAGGTGCAGCCCAAGATCGGTTATGTGAAAAACGAAAGAATCGTTTTAGACGGCCTTACCAAAGAATTACTGGGTTCTTTTTAAATTCAAAAACTAAAAAGAAAACAGGGGACGACAGCAGGATTCCATAGGACAGTTTACAAAAAAGAATGGAGGTTTCAAGTATGGAAAACGAGTCCAGGCAGGCAGGCTGCGAAGTCATTGTCGTCACTTCAGGGAAAGGCGGAGTGGGAAAGACCACCACTTCCGCAAACGTCGGAACAGGTCTTGCGAAACTGGGCAGGAAAGTGTGTCTGATCGACACGGACATCGGCCTGCGCAATCTGGATGTGGTCATGGGACTGGAGAACCGGATCGTCTACAATCTGGTGGACGTGGTGGAGGGAAACTGCCGCATCAAACAGGCGCTCATCCGGGACAAACGCCATCAGGGGCTGTATCTGATGCCGTCCGCCCAGACCAGAGACAAGAGCGCCGTCTCCCCGGGACAGATGGTCAAGGTCATCGAACATCTGAAGGAGCAGTTCGACTATATCATTCTGGACTGTCCCGCGGGCATTGAGCAGGGATTCCAAAACGCCATCGCGGGCGCGGACAGGGCGCTTGTGGTGACTACGCCGGAAGTTTCCGCCATCCGCGACGCGGATCGGATCGTGGGGCTTTTGGAGGCGAACGGTTTTAAACAGATCGACCTGATCATCAACCGGATGCGCATGGATATGGTAAAGCGCGGGGATATGATGTCCGCCGCGGACGTGGTGGATATTTTGGCCATCCCCTTGATCGGCATCGTGCCGGACGACGAGAGCGTGGTGATCTCCACCAATCAGGGGGAGCCTTTGGTGGGTAACGATACCCCGGCGGGCATCGCCTACGCCAATATCGTACAGAGAGTTCTGGGGCGCGAAGTGCCTTTTGCTAATTTGGAGAGGGGAATTTCTTTCTGGACCAAAGTCAGCGGCATCTTTCACAAAGCATAGAGGAGGGAGTTTGTATGCGGCATTTTTTCCTGAAAAAAAGCTCCTGCCAAATTGCGAAGGACAGATTGAAGATTCTGCTCATATCCGACAGGGTCAACTGTTCGCCGGAAGTCATGGAGCTGATTAAGGCAGACATTACCAAAGTGATATCAAAATACATGAAGATCGATACGGGGAATATGGAAATTCAGATACAGGCGAAGGGCAGCAAATCGGGAAGAGGCAAGACGCCCGTGCTGTACGCCAATATTCCGATACTGGATCTGCATACCAAATGAGGATGACATGTTCAGAAACTATAAATTGCGGGATTATGATTTTAAATTAATACTGATGGTACTCGCTCTGGCTGCCATCGGCGTCGTCGCCATCGGCAGCGCGGAGGAGACGCTGCAGTCCAAGCAGTTTTTCGGCGTCGTGGCGGGGGCGGTTCTGATGATCGTGCTTTCTTTCATCAATTACAATCAGCTGCTCAAGCTGTACTGGCTGATCTACGCCGGGAACCTGACGCTGCTTCTGCTGGTGATGTTCATCGGCGAGGAACACAAGGGCGCGCAGCGCTGGGTGAAGATCGGTTCCCTCACCTTCCAGCCGTCGGAAACCGCAAAAATTTTATTGATTTTATTCTTTGCACAGTTTATTATGAGATATAAGGAGAAAATCAACACACTGAAGATGCTGGCGGCCTGCGTGGTGCTGGTGGGAATTCCCTGGGTGTTGATTGAGGAACAGCCCGACCTGTCCACCAGCATCGTGGTGCTGATTCTGTTCTGCGTGATCCTGTTCGCAGGGGGGATCAGCTGGAAGTATATCGCGGGGGCGCTGGCGGTGGGGATTCCCACGCTGGTCGTGCTGGTTGCTCTCGCCGTGCAGCCGGATCAGACGATTCTGAAAGAGCATCAGCAGAACCGGATCCTCGCCTTTATCAATCCGGAGGAATATGCCACGGCGGAGGCCTACCAGCAGATTAATTCCGTGATCGCCATCGGATCCGGACAGCTGGACGGAAAGGGCTACAAAAACAATAAGATTACTTCCGTGAAAAACGGAGATTTCATCTCGGAGACAGAGACGGACTTTATCTTTGCCATCATCGGCGAAGAGTTTGGGTTTAAGGGGTGTGTGGCCGTCATCGTATTGATGATGGGGGCGGCGCTGGAATGTGTTTCCATTGCCCGCAGGGCAAAAGATATGTCCGGAAGGATTATCGCCGCCGGCATGGGAGGGTTAATTGCGTTTCAGGGCTTCGTCAATATCGGTGTCACCACATTTATCCTGCCCAACACAGGGCTTCCGCTTCCATTTGTGAGTTATGGGCTGACTTCGCTGATGAGCTGTTTTATCGGGATTGGCTTTGTCCTGAACGTAAGGCTTCAAGCCGGACGCGGCGCAGGGCAGACCGGCTAAAAGGGGTAGAGAGGGTATTGCACTATGAACATTGCATTGATTGCGCACGACGCAAAAAAGAAACTGATGCAGAATTTCTGTATTGCGTACAGGGGGATTCTGAGCAAAAACGAATTGTTTGCCACAGGCACCACCGGGCGTTTGATCGAGGAAGTCACCAATCTGACGATCCACAAGTATCTGGCGGGTCATCTGGGCGGGGAACAGCAGGTCTGCGCCCAGATCGAACACAATCAGCTCGATCTGGTGATCTTCCTGCGGGATTCCCAAAATCCCAAGGCGCATGAACCGGACGTAAACAATGTGTTCCGGCTCTGCGACATGTACAATATTCCGCTGGCGACCAATCTTGCCAGCGCGGAACTGCTGATAAAATCCTTGGACAGAGGAGATTTGGAGTGGCGTGAAATCTACAAATAAGACCGGGGGCTGGTGTTCCCCACACAAACACAAGAGAATGTCCGCGCTGTGCCTTGCGGCGGTCATGGCCGCCATGCTGCTCTCGGGATGCGGGAGCCTGAAATACGACATGGACTACCAGTCTGCGGCCAAGGTGAGCAGCTTTAACGTGACGGTAGGACAGACTGCAGGTTCGGCCAAACCGTTTGCCTCGGAACTGTGCGTGGTGACGCAGGATCTGACGGACGACGAGTCCGTGGATATGAGCCGGGCGGAGGCGGCGGTATTGTTCGATTTGAACAACAAGGACGTCCTGTACGCCAAGAATGCCCATGAACAGCTCTATCCAGCCAGCATTACCAAAGTGATGACCGCTCTGGTGGCGCTGCAGAACAGCTCGCTCGATCAGGTACTCACGGCTACGGACGCGGTGCGGATCACCGAATCCGGCGCGCAGCTGTGCGGCCTGAAAGCGGGAGACAGCATGACTTTGAATCAGGCGCTGCACATTCTGCTCATGTACTCGGCCAACGACGTGGCGAACCTGATTGCGGAGAACGTGGGCGGCAGCGTGGATCAGTTTGTGGAGATGATGAACGCGGAGGCTCGGCGGCTCGGCGCCACCAACACCCATTTTGCCAACGCCCACGGCCTGACGGACGAGAACCATTACACCACATGCTATGACCTGTATCTGATCTTCAACGAGGCCGTCAAATACGAGACGTTCAGCGAGATCATTCAGAAAACCAGCTACCAGACCACCTACTATGACCGGAACGGCAGGGAGAAGGAAGTCAATTATTCCACCACCAACCGGTTCCTGAAGGGGGATGCATCCGCGCCCGTCAACATCAATGTGATCGGCGGGAAAACCGGCACGACTCAGGCTGCGGGAAACTGTCTGATCCTGCTTTCCCGCGATACGCAGGGTTCCCCGTATATCTCCGTCATCCTGAGGGCGGAAAATGTGGATTATCTGTATTCCCAAATGACAGATTTATTGGATGAAATCAACAAATAGTAGTTGTTTTTTGGATTGGAATACACTATAATGAAATTGTATTCAGATCGTTTTATATAAATATACGACAGGAGGGTTACCAATGGTTCAGTTAATTGTAGGCAGGAAGGGAAAAGGCAAGACAAAACAGTTATTGGATAAGGTAAACAGCGAGATAAAAGATATTACGGGAAATATTGTATATCTGGACAAGAGCGCCAAGCATATGTATGAACTGAACAATAAGGTGCGTCTGATTGATGTCTCCCAATATATGATCGAGAACAGCAGCGAATTCATTGGTTTTGTCTGTGGTATACTCTCACAGGATCACGATCTGCAGCAAATGTATTTTGACAGTTTCTTGAAGATTGCCGCTCTTGAGGGGCAGGAGATCACCGAGGTGGTTGACAAGCTCTCCAAGGTGAGCGGGAAATTCAACGTGGATTTCATTCTCAGCATCTCTCTGGATGAGTCGGAGATTCCCGAGAGCTTAAAGAGCGCGGTGATCGCAGCTCTCTAAGACCGGACGGGAATATGCCGGAGATATCGGTAGATTTCAGATTTCAAGAGCCTCGGATTTTCCGGGGCTTTTCAACGGATTTGATTGTTGGCGGAGGAACAAAGATTGGCGGCAGCCCGGAAGAAAAGAAGGAAAACAGCAAAGACAGCGACGCAGAACAATATTCGGAAATATAGGAAACCGCTGAATCTAAACATCGGAATGATTATCTTTGCGGTGATTCTGATCTATGTGGTCATCTGTGTGGTTCTCTACTTTCAGACGGGGCATATCGTGCGGTATGAGGTCAAGAAAGGTTCCCTTGCGGCCAACAATATCTACCGCGGCGTGGTGATCCGGGACGAAACCGTAGTGAATACCGATTCCGCGGGGTATGTGAATTTCTATGCGAACGAGGGGGAGCGGGTCGCGGCGCATGATCTGGTCTATGTGATGGACGAGACGGGCCGCCTGAGCGCGGAGCTGGAGAACGCGGGCGGAGAGGACAATTCGCTGAGCGAGCGGGAACTCCTCGAATTCCGCGGGGAGCTGACCACATTTGCCCACGGTTATGACAGCCGTGAATTTTCCGACATCTATGAATTCAAGACCTCCCTGAAAAATACCGTCCAGAAACTGGCCGGTTCCGGTATGCTCGAGAGCATCGACCGCATCAACAACGGCGCCAATCTTGTCAACCGCTGTTATGCCCCGCAGACGGGCGTGGTCAGCTATTGGGTGGACGGCTACGAGACCCTTACGCCGGAACAGGTGACGGAAGAAATTTTTGACAAAAAGGAATACGAAACCAAGAAAAAACAACTTTTGAGCAATACGCTGCTGGAGCGGGGAGACGCTGTCTATAAGCTCGCCACCAACGAGAACTGGTCGTTGGTCATCCCCATAGAGAGCGCGGCGCGCGGGGCGGAGCTGGAGCAGGAAGAATACATAAAGGTGCGTTTCCTCAAGAACCAGTACGAATCCTGGGGAGCCGTAAAACTTTTGAACAACGGGGACGGCAGACAGTATCTGCAGCTTTCCTTCACCAACTCCATGATTACCTTTGTGGGCGACCGCTTTTTGGAGATAGAGCTTCTGATTCATGACGAGAAGGGCTTAAAGATCCCTCTGTCCGCCATCGTAGACAAGGAGTTTTACCTGATTCCGGAGGCTTTTGTCATTCCGGAGGGCGACAGCGGCAAGGGACAGGTGCTTAGGCAATATGTGATGGACAGCGGCGAAGTTTCCAGCAGATTGTACGACATCTCCCTGTATCATTACGATAAAGAGGAGATGGTATACTATGTGGACGCCGCCATTTTGGACGCCGGGGACCTTCTCTTTAAGGAGAACGGGCAGGAGACGTTCACGGTGAGTACCCGGGCCACGCTGACGGGCGTATACAATGTCAACAACGGGTATGCGGATTTCAAACGGATCAATATTCTGGCGCAGAATGACGAGTATGCGATCGTAAAAGCCAATACCCAGTACGGCCTGAACGTATATGATTACATCGCCTTGAATGCCGAGTCCGTACACGACGACCAGTTTATCAACGATTGACGGGCAGCACATTTCTCAATCGCTGTGAAGAGCAGAAAACCGGGAGGACGAAAATGATTCGGGAAAATTTAGATCAGGTGCGGGCCAATATTCAGGAAGCCTGCGCAAGAAGCGGCCGCAGCGCATCGGAAGTTTCGCTGATCGCCGTGAGCAAGACCAAACCCATAGAGTTTCTGCGGGAGGCTTACGATGCGGGCGTCCGGGATTTCGGTGAAAATAAGGTACAGGAACTTCTGGACAAGATTCCGCAGATGCCCTCGGATGTGCGCTGGCATATGATCGGGCATCTACAGCGCAACAAGGTAAAATACATCATCGATAAAGCGTACATGATCCATGGCGTGGACTCCCTCCGGCTGGCCGAGGAGATCAGCAGAGAGGCCGTAAAGCGCAGTCTTACCGCCAATATCCTGATAGAAGTCAATATCGCCAGAGAGGAGAGCAAATTCGGCGTCCTGCCCGAGGACGCTCAAGCGCTGTTTGCGGAGATTGAAAAGCTGCCGGGGCTGCGCGTCCGGGGATTGATGACAATCGCCCCGTTTGTGGAAGACGGCGGGCAAAACAGGGGCTATTTCCAAAAGTTGCGGCAATTGTCTGTTGACATCATGTGCAAAAACGCCGATAATAGTAAGAGAGAGGGAGACAAGAACCCCATTTTATCAATGGGAATGACAGGCGATTACATCACGGCGGTGGAAGAGGGCGCCACTTATGTCCGGGTGGGAACAGGAATTTTCGGCGGACGGTGATTGTGATTTCATAAAAACCGGCCGAACGGGAAAAGAAAAGGAGAATTGATGAATGGGTGTTATGGATAAGTTTCTGAACTATATGAAGTTAAACGACGAAGAAGACGATTATTATGACGACGATTATCTGGACGACGAGGAGGAAGCAGTAGAACCCGCACCCAAGAAGGCGGCCGCGCCGAAAGCCGTAAAAGACGCTGAACCTGCCTATGAGGATCGAACCTCCAAGCGGACCGTGCAGCCCAAGGTGACCCCGATCCGGCAGAACGTGACGCGCAAAATGCCTGCAAACGGCATGGAAGTATGCGTGATCAAGCCCAGCACCGTCGAGGACGCCCGGGAGATCACGGAGACGCTTCTGGCCAACCGCACGGTTGTCCTGAATCTGGAGGGGCTGGATGTGGACATCGCTCAGCGGATTATCGACTTCACCTCCGGATCCTGTTTTGCCATATCCGGCAACCTGCAGAAGATTTCGCATTATATTTTTATCATCACACCGGCCAGCGTGGATATCTCCGGGGATTTTCAGGATATTTTCGGCGGATCCTTTGAGATGCCCTTGAATAACGGCATGTAAGGCGTGGAATATGCAGATTTTCATACGGTTATAATTCATACAAATCGTTTTACACGGAACAGATCAGCGGGCTTCCCGGAGAGGGAAGCCCTTTTAGAGAACAAGCCGCATACGGCGGCGGAATGAGAGGCATCCTGCATGGCGCAGAGAATATCGGTTTCCTACCAGAAAAAACCTTGCTATGATATTGTACTGGAACACTCCTTTGAGAACCTGTGGACAGAACTGCAGACGCTGGAGGCCGCCGGGAAACGGCTCTGCATCGTCACGGACTCCGCGGTGGACGCGCTGTACGGGGACGAGGTGCTGCGCCTTCTGGAGGGAAAATGCAGGAAGGCCGTAAAATACGTGTTTCCCGCGGGGGAGCATTCCAAGACGCTGGATACGGTCAAGGGCGTTTATACCTTTCTGATCGAGGAGGGTTTTGACCGCAAAGATCTGCTGCTTGCGCTGGGCGGCGGCGTGGTGGGAGATTTGACCGGATACGCTGCGGCCACCTATCTGCGGGGCGTGGATTTCGTGCAGATTCCCACCACCGTGATCGCCCAATCGGACAGCTCCATCGGCGGCAAAACAGGCGTGGATTTCGACGGTTATAAGAATATGGTCGGCGCTTTCAAAATGCCTCGTCTGGTCTATATGAACCTTTCCGTGCTGGCAAGTCTGGATGACCGTCAATTTTTTGCAGGATTTGCGGAGGTCATGAAATACGGACTGATCAAGGACGCCGCGTTCTATGAGTGGCTTTTGGAAAACATGTACGAGATCTGCGAAAGACAGCCCACGGTGCTGGAGGAGATGATGGCGCGTTCCTGCGGCATCAAGAAACTGGTGGTGGAGAAAGACCCCACGGAACAGGGCGACCGGGCGCTCTTGAATTTCGGCCACACGATCGGCCATGCCATTGAGAAAGCCAAGCGCTTTGAGCTGTACCACGGGGAATGTGTTGCGCTGGGCGCAGTGGCCGCCGCATATATCTCCTGGAAAAAGGAACTGCTCTCCAAGGACGAATACTATGAAATCCGGGACATGTTCGTTCCCTTTTATCTGCCGATCACCGTGGAGGGCATCGACCCGCAGGAGATCCTGCGGCTCACCAAGTCTGACAAGAAGATGAACGCGGGCAGCATCCGCTTTGTTCTACTGAAGAAAATCGGCAAGGCGGTCATCGACACGACCGTCACCGACGAGGAAATTCTGGCGGCGGTCAACGAAATTCATTTCAGCGAAGAGGATGCACATGCGTAAACATAAAAGTCGGGAAAAAAGGAAGAACAGCAGATGGAAAATGCTCTGCATTGACGCTCTGATTGCGGCGGTTCTGCTGGGATTCGACCAATTTACCAAATACTGCGCCATCGAATATCTCAGGGGCAATTCCGCCTTTGTGCTGATCGACGGCGTGTTGGAGCTGCAGTATCTGGAGAACTACGGCTCCGCGTTCGGAATGCTGCAGGATCAGAAGTTCTTCATTCTGTTCGTAGGCGTTATTTTTCTGGCGGTGATCCTGTTCTTTCTGTTCCGGCTTCCGCAGACCAGAAAATTTGTCAGGGTGCATATTCTGCTCTCCGTCATTATCGCGGGCGGAGCGGGCAATATGATCGATCGGTTCCGCTTTGACTATGTGGTGGATTTCATTTCTTTTGTGCTGATCCATTATCCCATTTTCAACGTGGCGGACATCTATATCGTGGTGGCCACCTTGGTGCTTTTCACACAGTTTTTGTTTGTGTTTCAGGAGCATGATCTGGAATTCTTAAGCTTTAAGCAGAACCGCTATCGGGAGATCAAATAGATGGATGAGTTTGTATTTTCAATTACGGATGAGATGGAAGATGAGCGTATTGACAGATGTGTCAGTATGCTCATTGATTCGTTATCCCGCTCTTTCCTGCAGCGCCTGATCAAAGAGGGGCGGCTGTGCGTGAACGGCGCGCCCGCCAAGAGCAGTTACCGCGTGAAGGCGGGGGACGAGATCCGGTTCTTCCTGCCCGAGGCGGAGGAACCGAAGATCGCCGCAGAGCAGATTCCGCTTGACATCCTCTACGAGGACCGCGACGTGATCGTGGTCAACAAGCCCAAGGGGATGGTGGTGCATCCGGCCGCGGGGCATTACAGCGGGACGCTGGTCAATGCCCTGTTGTATCACTGCGGCTCACAGCTCTCGGGAATCAACGGCGTCCTGCGGCCCGGGATCGTTCACCGGATCGACCGGGACACCACCGGCTCCGTCATCGCCTGCAAGAACGACTATGCCCATAACTGTCTGGCCAGACAGCTGCAGGAACACAGCGTCAACAGGCGATACCATGCCATCTGCCACGGGGTCCTGAAGGAAGACGAGGGCGTGATCGACAAACCCATCGGCAGACATCCCACGGACCGCAAAAAAATGGCGGTCAATGCCAAATGCGGCAAACGGGCGGTGACGCACTACAAGGTGCTTGAGCGGTTTGACGGCTACACTTATGTGGAGTGTGTGCTGGAGACGGGGCGCACCCACCAGATCCGGGTTCATATGGCCAGCATCGGGCATCCGCTTCTGGGGGACGCGGTTTATGCGCCGGGCAGGAAATCCCCCTTTCCCCATCTGGAAGGACAGACGCTCCACGCCAAGATTCTGGGGTTCGCACATCCCGCGGACGGAACCTATATCGAGACGGATGCGCCGCTTCCCGCATACTTTGTGCATTTGCTCTTGTCTTTACAGTCAAAATAAAGTATAATAAATGTGGGGAAATATTAGAATTGGAGGTGGTTTTATGAATACAATTATTACGATCGGGCGTCAATTTGGTTCTGCCGGAAGAGAAATCGGCGAAAAAGTGGCAGAGTATTTTGACATCAAATGTTATGATAAGGAGCTTCTCACCCGCGCCGCCAAGGAGAGCGGATTCTGCGAGGAGCTGATTCAGAATCACGATGAACGTCCCACCAATTCGTTTTTGTATAATCTGGTGATGGACACCTATTCCTTCGGTTACAATGCTTCTTCTTTCGTGGATATGCCCATCAGCCACAAGGTTTTTCTGGCGCAGTTCGACACCATCAAGAAAATTGCCGAGGAGGGTCCCTGTGTGATCGTGGGGCGCTGCGCGGATTACGCGCTTGCCGATTACAAGAACTGCATTCATCTCTTCATCTATGCGGACGAAGCCACAAAGACCAAGCGCATCATGGAGAAATACCAGCTGCCCGAGGGCAAGGCGCGGGACATGATTATCAAAAAAGATAAACAGCGGCAGAGCTATTACAATTACTATTCCTCCAAGAAATGGGGCAGAGCGGACAGCTACGACCTGTGCGTAAACAGCGGCGTGCTGGGCGTAGAGGGAACCGTCAGGCTGATCGCACAGTATGTGGAGGACTTCGAGAAAAAGAACGGATAGACTACAGATGCAGGGGAGATTCCTACATGGCTAACTTTAACACGGGAATGGTCACAATCGACCAAGAATACAGAATCGTCAGGGCGGATCAGAAATTTTATCAGTTTATCGGCTGGGAGAATCCGATCTATCTGGAACAAAGCGTCTGTCCGGAAGACTTCCCCCGGCTGCGAGAGATTCTGGAACAGGCTGCAGCCGCGGGAGAGCGGGCTGTGGCGTCCTACCGCGTACTGCGGCCTGACCAGACGCTGCACTGGGTGGCGGCGGACATTGCGGCGGCGGATTTTGCGCAGTTACCGGACGGCTGCCTGACGCTGAGCATCCAGAGCATTGACGATCTGGAGCGGGAAATCTGCGGTTTGAACGACGAGATCCGGGAATTGAGTACCTATATCGACATCATGGACGAATTCTTTTTCCGGTATGATGTGGAAAAGGACGATTTCTTTCTCTTTATGGGCGGAGACAAACAGCGGGTACGGCTGTTTCACGGCAGTCTGGACAAATGGGAGAAGATGATTTTGGACGCTCCCGGCTTCTCGGAGAAATATCTGGAGACTTTTGAGCACTTCTGCGGGGATCTGCGGCAGGGTACAAGACATTTTTCCCATGAGATGACGATGCCCCATCTGCTGCGGGGCGATGAGAAGGAATTGTATCTCCTGAAGGGGAGAACCATCACGGACAGCGGACACAACGCCGTCGTGCTTGGCTGTGTCTATACCATGGCCAAGAATTCCCGCCGCCGCAAGACCCGTCTGGGCGCGGACGCAGGGCGGGATGAATTGACGGGGCTTTTGAGCAAACGGACGGTGGTGGATTATATTCACAATGTCTTCGACGCGGGCGCGGAGGGCGTCTGTTACCTCTGTGTGCTGGACATCGATAATTTTAAAACCGTAAACGACAACTTCGGGCATATGTTCGGCGACGAAGTGTTGATGACCGTGGCCGATATTATCAAGGACGCCGTGGGAGAGAGGGGCGTAGCGGGCCGCATCGGCGGCGACGAGATGCTGATTTTTCTGGAGGATATCAAGGACCGGGTCGATTTGAAAAGCATCCTGCGCACGATCCGCTCCGGCGTGGAATGGGCCTATAAGGACGTGCGGGAAGATCTGCAGCTGAGCTGTTCCATGGGCGCGGCGGCATGGCCCACGGACGCGGACAATTACAACGATTTGTTCAAGGTTGCGGATAAGATGCTTTATCTGGCCAAAGAGAGCGGCAAGAACCGGTATATTATTTACACCGCGGATATCCATGGGGAGTTAATCCACGGCGAAAATCCCGTGGCCACAATGGCGCGCAGGAAAGTCATGAATATCGACAAGGAACGTCTTCTGCTGGAACTGACCGAGAACTTCCTGCACCGGGGGATCTGGAGCGCACAGTTTGTGCTGGAACAGACGGGAACGGCCTTTGGGCTGGCGGAGACTGACGTGTTCTACGACGAGCCGGTATACACGGCCATGCATTGGCGGGCAGACGGCAGACCGCTCTCTGAGGAACGGCTCCCCTATGCCAATTCCACTAAGTTTCGACAGCTTTTCAACGAAAATAAGCTGGCTGCAGTCAACCATACGGCGGACTTGGAGTTCGCCTGTCCCGAGGCATATCGGAATCTTCTGGCTCAGGGCGTGCAGTCGGCATTGTTCTATCGGATGGACGGGGTGATTCCGGGCTATGTGGCGTTTTACAAAGAGGAAATCTCTTCGAGGCTGTGGACGGAATCCGATAAGATTTACTTGAATTTAATCGCCAAGATGATCGAGCTGATCATCGGCGGAAGATAACAAACAGCCGCTGGCGCGGCGAAGGAGAGGGAAAATGGCGAATCTGTATACGGGCATTGCAACAATCGACAAATTGCTGCAGATTGCCAGAGCCGACAAGAAATTTTATGAGTATGTAGGGTTTGACAACTACGCCTCGCTGGCGGGGCTGGTGCATCCGGACGATCTGGAACATTTTAAGGAGGCTGTGTCCGGTCTCGGTGAAAAGGAGTCCACCATGACGGTGATGCGCCTCAAAGTGCCGGATGAGACCTACCACTATGTGCTGGCGGAACTCTCGGACATCGTTCTGGAGGATGCGAAAGATAAGTATGTGGAGCTTCGGATTCAGGACATCAGCGATCTGGAGAAAAATCTGGGCGAAATCTATGATGAAAACCATTTTTACGGCGAATATCTGGATCTGTGGGGTTCTTATCTCTTCCTGTATGAAACCGTCACGGATTCTTTCCGGGTCTTCAGCGGCGGCAGACTAAACCGCGTCTATTCTTTCCGGGGGACGATCAAACAATTTGAGGAAAGCTTGATCGAAAAGGGGTATGTGGCGCAGGAGGATCAGACGACTTTTCAGGCGCTCTGCGCCGACATTGCAAACGGCACCAAAAATTTTGAATATACGCTGCTTCTGCGCGACAAATCCGTGGTGGACGCCAAAACACTCACCCATGTCATCAAAGGCCGCACTATTTTGAACTCCCGCAGGGAATTTGTCGTGCTGGGCGCTATCACATGCCGCAGCATCAACGACGCCGCGGCGCTGGAGCAGACCCAGAAAGAACATGAGAGGGACGTCACCACCGGTCTGCTGACCAAGAAGGCGATCATCGAATACACGGAAAACCTGCTTCGAAACAAACCCAAATACAATGTGAACCTCTGCGTGGTGGACGTGGACAATTTTAAACAGGTCAATGACACGCTGGGGCATCTCTTCGGCGACGAAGTGCTGGCCAGAGTGGCCGATATTCTCAAGGAGGCCGTCGCGGGCAAGGGGCTTGTGGGCCGAATCGGCGGCGACGAGATGTTCATTGTGTTGGAGGGCGTGAACACCCTTTCCGACCTGCGGGGGATTCTTCGCAGCATCCGCAGCAATGTGGAATGGGCTTACAAAGACCGCAAGGAAGTTCCCAGCGTGACCTGCTCCATCGGCGTGTCCACCTATCCGGACGACGCCGTGACCTACGACGATTTATTTAAAATTGCGGATAAAATGCTGTACCGTGCCAAGCAGAAAGGCAAAAACCGCTATATCGTCTATGCCTATGACGTGCATGGGGACGTACTCTCCGAGGGCGAGTCGCCGAATCTGCAAAGCAGCGTGGCGAAACAGCAGGATAAAGAAGAGCTTGTGCTGAAGATGCTGGGATATCTGGCAAGACAGAGCAGACAGCCCTATGAAGTGATGCTGCAGGATATCGGGAATACTTTCGCACTGGACGAAGTGCATCTCTTTTACGGGGACGAGGGGAAGAAGATTCTGGAGAGTTACTGGAATGCGAACGAGGGTTCCGGTTCCATGCCTGCGGAATCGTTTGCGGACTGCGTCCATGAGGAGAACTTTGCCCATCTCTACCGGGAACATAATATGGCGGTGATCGACAAGCCGGATCTGATCGAACAGCTCTGCCCCCGGACGCATCAATACTTGATGTCCCACGGCATAAAGGTCGCGCTGATTTACAAGATGGACTACAAAAAACACGAGGGCTATATCGCCTATTGCAAGATGAGCGACACATCCCGCAAATGGTCGGACAGCGACATGGCGAACCTGACTTATATCAGCAAGACGATCGAACTGCTGATTAACGACAAATAACAGGGCTGTTCGCTGAGGTCTGCTTATGAATATGCGATTTGCACAATGACACTTTCAGAGGTAGGAGTTTCGTAAACATCTAATTTTGAGAAAAGTATTGACATTTGCCCACCGTACATGCTATGATTTCATAGTATGCCGCTTAACTAGGTAAAAGTGTGTCCGTCTGTGGATGGCGCCACCAACGTTAGCGAGTAAAGAACCGTGCGGACAAGGCCTGCATGGGTTCTGTGAAGGAGGTGCCTTATATGTACGCAATTATTGCAACAGGCGGAAAGCAGTACAAGGTTTCTGAGGGCGATATCATCAAGGTTGAGAAGCTCGACGCAGAGGCCGGCAATACTGTTGTTTTTGACCAAGTGATCGCAGTAAGTGACGGTTCCCTCAAGGTGGGCGACGCAGTTGCATCCGCAGCCGTATCCGCCACCGTTATGGAGCAGGGACGTGGCAAGAAGGTGATTGTATACAAATACAAGAGAAAAACCGGATACCACAAGAAAAACGGTCACAGACAAGCATACACTCAGGTGAAGATCGACAAGATCGACTGTAAATGACGACCGTAGAGATTCGGAAAGATCAAAGCGGCGCATACAGGCAGATTCTCTGTATGGGACACGCGGGTTATGCCAAGAAGCATGAACCGGACATTTTGTGTGCGGCCATATCCGCGCTGGTCATCAGCAGCATGAACGCGCTGGAGGACTTGGCGGGCGAACGGATTACGGCGGCCACCGACGAGGACAGCGGTTTTATGAAGTTTGATTTCCCGGAGGACGCGCCCCTGCAGGAGAAATCCGTATTTCTTCTGGATGCTTTAGTGTATTCGCTGGAGTCGCTCAGCAGACAGTATGGGCGGCGGTATTTACAAGTAAATTTCAAGGAGGTGTAACCCATGTTGAATTTGAACCTTCAGTTTTTTGCTCATAAAAAGGGAGTCGGCTCTACCAAGAACGGCAGAGACTCCGAGGCCAAGAGATTAGGTGCAAAACGCGCCGACGGGCAGTTTGTGAAAGCGGGCAACATTCTTTACAGACAGCGCGGAACCAAGATTCATCCCGGCGTCAATGTAGGAATCGGCGGTGATGATACCCTGTATGCGCTGGTTGACGGCGTTTTGCGTTTCGAGAGAAAAGGCCGTGACAAGAAGCAGGCTTCTGTGTATCCTGTAGAGAAATAAGACCTATCAGGGCTTCAAACAACTACCGTTTGAAGCCCTTTTTGATTCATGACAATAGAATTCTCGCGAAGCGTGAATTCTATTGTTTAACATACGGATGTCCGGCGGAGCCTGACATCCGTTGTTTCCGCGGGCAATGAGCCAAGCGCCATTAGGCGTTTACGGATACCGCGGGGGCCGACAGCGCTGCTGCGCAGCAGAGTTGCAAGCTTGATGCCTCGCTGCTTGCAGCGGGGTTGTTGACTTTGAAGGAGGAGACATCCATGTTTGCTGACAGAGCCAGAATTTTCGTGAAAAGCGGTAAGGGCGGCGACGGGCATGTGTCGTTTCGGCGCGAGAAATATGTGCCGAACGGCGGGCCGGACGGCGGCGACGGCGGACGCGGCGGGGACGTGATTTTTGAGGTGGACGAAGGGCTGAACACCTTGATTGACTTCCGCCATATCCGGAAATACAAAGCGGAGGACGGCGAGGCGGGCGGCAAGAAAAACTGCCGCGGCAAAGACGGCAGTGATCTCGTCATCCGGATTCCCAGAGGCACCGTCATCAAGGAGGCGCAGAGCGGACAAGTCATCTCGGACATGTCCGGGGACAACCGCCGCGTGGTACTCTTAAGGGGCGGAAGGGGCGGAAACGGCAACCAGCATTACGCCACCAGCACCATGCAGGCGCCCAAGTATGCCCAGCCCGGCCAGCCCGCTCAAGAGTTGGAACTTCTGCTGGAGCTTAAGGTGATTGCGGACGTGGGGCTGGTGGGATTCCCCAATGTGGGCAAATCGACTTTCCTTGCCCGTGTGACCAATGCCAAGCCCAAGATCGCCAACTATCATTTCACCACATTGAATCCCAATCTTGGGGTGGTAGATCTGGACGGGACGGGAGGCTTTGTCATCGCGGACATTCCAGGTTTGATCGAGGGGGCTTCCGAGGGCGTCGGACTCGGCCATGAATTTCTCCGCCATATCGAACGCACCAAGGTCATCATCCATATTGTGGATGCGGCCGGAACGGAGGGACGCGACCCGGTGGCGGATATCTATGCCATCAATCGGGAATTGGAGGCCTACAACCCCGAGATTGCGGTGCGCCCGCAGGTGATTGCGGCCAATAAAATAGACGCTGTTTACGAAGGGGCGGAGGCGGATCCCGTCGCGGCCATCAAGGCGGAGTTTGAGCCGAAAGGGATCGAAGTGTTCCCGATTTCCGCCGTGAGCGGAGAGGGGGTAAAACCGCTTTTGTACCGGGTAAGCCGGATGCTCTCCGAAATCGGCGACGCGCCCGCCATATTTGAACAGGAATATTTCCCGGAACGGGAAAAAGCTTATTCCAACGACCCCTATACCGTCTCCTACAACGAGGAGGCGGGAGAGTACGTGGTGGAGGGACCGCGGATTGAGAAGATGCTGGGCTATACCAATCTGGAGAGCGAAAAGGGATTCACCTTTTTCCAGAATTTCCTAAAAGACAACGGCATCTTGGAAGAATTGGAAAATCTGGGCATTTCGGAGGGCGATACCGTGCGGATGTACGGTTTGTCTTTTGACTATTACAAATGACAGGGGTTCTTTTTTCACAAGGAATGTTTGGAGAGATAGGCGATCGCGGAACGCTCACTTTAGAAAGTGTCATTGTGCAAATTGCACATTCAACGCAGACGCCTAAATGTTTGGAGAAAAAGTGTGGGAAAACTCACACGGAAACGGAGGACGGATGACAAGCAAACAGAGATCTTACCTAAAGAGCCTTGCCAGCAATCTCGCTCCGGTGTTTCAGATCGGGAAATCCAGTCTGACGCCGGAACTGACGGCGGCTGTAGAAGAGTGTTTTCACAACAATGAGCTGATTAAAGTAGCAGTGCGGAAGAATTGTCTGGACGACCCGCGGGCTATTGCGGAGACCGTGGCGGAGCGCACCCATTCACAGGTAGTGCAGGTAATCGGGCGCAAAATTGTGCTGTATAAGCCGGACAGGGACAATCCGCGGATCGTGCTTCCGCGGTAATGGTCAAAGAGCCGTTTGTGCGGCGGAAATGAGGGAATATGAACCGAATCGGTATCATGGGCGGCACGTTCAATCCTGTTCATATCGGCCATTTGATGCTGGCGGAATGCGCGCGGGATGCGCTTGGGCTGGACGAAATATGGTTTATCCCGACGGGAAACTCTTACATGAAGACGGACACGTCCGCGGAATCGCCCGCATCGCACGGGCCGTCTCCTGAAGAGCGGCTGGAGATGACCAGACTGGCCACGGCGGACAATCCTTTTTTCCGCTGTATGGATCTGGAGGTGGCAAGACCGGGACGAACCTACAGTTACGAGACGCTGGAGGAGCTGAAACGCCGCTTCCCACGGACGCAGTTCTTCTTCCTGCTGGGGGCAGACTGCCTTTATACCATCGAGCGCTGGAAGGAACCCGGGCGGATCTTCGCCGCCTGCGAACTGGTGGCGGCAGTGCGCGGGGATGCGTCTCCGGACGAGATGCGGACGCAGATCGAATCCCTGCAAAAACGCTTCGGCGCGAAGATACGGCTCCTGCCCTTTCGGAATCTGCAGATTTCCTCCACGGAAATCCGGGAATTCGTAAAGCGGGGACAAAGCATACGATATATGACACCCGCATCGGTGGCAGACTATATAGAACAAAAAGGATTTTACAGAGAATGAAAACGATCGAATTGAAAAAACTAAGAAAAGCGATGGAGAAATCCCTCGACGACAAGCGTTTTGAACACACGCTGGGGGTGGAATACACCGCGGCGGCGCTGGCCATGTGCCACGGAGCCTCCGTCAAGAACGCCCAGCTTGCAGGACTTTTACACGACTGCGCTAAATGCCTGTCGGACGAGAAACGCCTGTCCATCTGCGAGAAGCACAATATCAGCATCAATGAAATCGAACGGCGCAATCCCGCTCTGCTTCATGCCAAAGTGGGAAGTTTTCTGGCCATGGAAGAGTACGAGGTAAACGATTCCGACGTGATCCACGCCATTTTGAACCACACCACGGGCAGGCCGGGAATGAGCGTTTTGGAGAAGATCATTTTTGTCGCCGATTATATTGAACCCGGGAGGGCGAAAGCGCCCCATCTGGACGAAATCCGCCGTCTTGCGTTTGTCAATCTGGACGCGGCGCTGCTGCGGATTCTGGAGGATACGCTGGCCTATCTGGAGGCGGGCGGCGGAGAGATCGATCCCATGACCCGCAGAACATACAATTATTACCGGACGGACGCGCCGGAATAACTGCGCAGACAAAAACGGCACAGAATCACAGGCTGGAATACACAGACCGGAATACACAGACCGGACAATCATACACAATATCCATTTCGGATCAACGGAGGGACTATGGAACAGAATACAACAGAGACCTTAAAACTGGCGGTAGAGGCCTTGGAAGACAAGAAAGCGGAGGACATCCGGATCATTGATATCAGCGAAATCTCCGTGATGGCCGACGCGTTTCTGATTGCGGGCGGGAGCAACCGCAATCAGATTCAGGCGCTGTGCGACAATGTGGAAGAACGGCTCGGCCGGGCGGGACATGCGGTGAAACAGATCGAGGGATATGACACCGCCAACTGGATTCTCATGGATTTCGGGGATCTGATTGTACACATTTTCGACAAGGAGAACCGTCTGCTCTACGATCTGGAGCGGCTTTGGCGGGACGGTCAGGAAGTGGAACGATCATCCCTGCGGTGAGAATGGCGTGGCCGGCGCAGAAATTGCGACAGATTCTGCCGCAAGACCGGCCGCAGAACATGCGGCCGGATTATGTAGCATAATACAGAGGACATCCGCAGTAGTCTGCCGGATGTTCTCTGTATTTTTGACTATGCCTGAGATCTGTTGTCCGACAGCCGCATATAAAAGGTCAGCAGATACAGTCCGCAGATTCCTACGGCCACATAGACGATCCGCGACAACCAAGACATGTCCCCGAAGAGGAACGCCACAAGGTCAAAGCGGAAAATGCCCACCAGTCCCCAGTTGATAACACCGATAATCGCTATTGTAAGCGCGGTGCAGTCCAAATATTTACTTCCCATAGTTTCCCCTCCCCATTCTGCGTATCTTAGCGTTTTGCCGCCTATAGCGGCAGAAATTTGGAAACGTGAGACAAGTCTCACCTTTCGCTTTTATTTATTCCCCGCGCAGTAAAAAAATATGTATTTTGAAAATTTTATTGAAATTTATCTAAATTTCTTCAAGAAACGATTGACAAAGAAAAAAGAATGCGGTATATTCTGAAATAATAATTGTATACATAAATGCATAGATGCAATTTGTGTGTGCGGTTATGATATGCTTATTGGAACGTGTATCACACACAGGCATAAGGAGGAGAGATTATGAAAAGATTCAAGAAACTCGTAAGTGCAGCAATGGCTTCCGTGATGGTTCTTGCCCTTGCCGGCTGCGGCGGAAACGCAGACGCAGGAAACGGCAGCTCGGGGAGCAGTTCTCAGGGGAGTAGTTCTCAGGAGAGCAGCAGCGCAGCAAACACGGAAAGCTCCAGTTCCGCCGCCAATAACGCCGAGGGCGGCGTATTCAAGATCGGCGGCATCGGACCCACCACAGGCGGGGCTGCCATCTATGGCATCAACGTGATGAACGGCGTTCAGCTTGCAGTAAATGAGATCAACGCCGCCGGCGGCGTAAACGGCTACACGCTGGAAGTCAATTTTCAGGATGACGAGCATGACCCGGAGAAATCCATCAATGCTTACAATACGGTCAAGGACTGGGGCGCACAGATGATTATCGGCTGCGTGACTTCCGGCCCCTGTATCGCAGTCAGCGAGGAGACCCATAAGGACAACATGATGATGCTGACTCCTTCCGGTTCCGCTGTAAAATGTACGCAGTACGACAATGCGTTTCAGGTATGCTTCTCCGACCCGAATCAGGGCGCGGCTTCCGCACAGTACATCGGCGAAAACAAGCTGGGAGAGAAGATTGCAGTCATTTATGACAGTTCCGACATCTATTCATCCGGTATCTACGAGAGCTTTGTAAAAGGCGCTGAGAGTCAGGATTTTGAAATCGTAGTGGCAGAGGCATTCACCGCCGACAATAAGACGGACTTTTCCGTACAGCTTCAGAAAGCCAAGGATGCGGGCGCAGATCTGGTATTCCTGCCCATCTACTATCAGGAGTCCGCTCTGATTCTGACACAGGCCAACGGCATGGGTTATGCGCCCAAGTGGTTCTCCTGCGACGGTATGGACGGCATTCTCGGCGTGGAGAACTTCGACGTTTCTCTGGCAGAGGGTATCATGCTCTTAACTCCGTTTGCGGCAGACGCAAAGGATGAGGCCAGCCAGACCTTCACGGCTTCCTACCGTGCCGCTTACAATGACACGCCGAACCAGTTCGCTGCAGACGGTTATGATGCGGTATACATTTTGGTGGAGGCAATCAAGCAGAGCAATGCGGATCCTTCCATGAGCGTTTCCGATCTGTGCGACGCGCTCAAGGCTGCAATGCCTCAGATCACCGTTGACGGCGTAACCGGAGAGGGTATGACCTGGGTTGCAACCGGAGAGGTCAACAAAGCGCCCAGAGCGGTTGTCATCAAAGACGGCCAATACACCGCTATGTAAAAATTGTATTTGGTCAACAAGGCCAGAGAGGGCTGCCCCGATAGAGAGGCAGCCCTTGCTTATTTCAGATTCCCTGTCTGTTTTTGAAGTAATTTACTTGCGGGAACGGGACGCTTCTGCTATACTTAGAAGAGTGTATTTTTGAAGGGATGGAGGTTTTTATGAGTTTTGTAACGTATTTGATAAACGGTATCAGTCTCGGAAGCGTCTATGCGTTGATCGCGCTGGGATACACTATGGTGTACGGAATTGCGAAGATGCTGAACTTTGCGCACGGAGACGTCATTATGGTGGGCGGCTTTACCTGCTACACCATCTGCAGCACGATGGGACTGCATCCGGTTCTGGGCGTGCTGATCTCCGTGGCAGTCTGCACGGCGCTCGGCATCGTCATCGAAAAAATAGCGTACAAGCCGCTCAGAAAGGCGTCCTCCTCTCTGGCAGTCCTGATCACGGCCATCGGCGTCAGCTATCTGCTGCAGAATGTGGCGCTGTTGATCTTCGGCGCCAATGCCAAATCCTTCACCTCCGTGGTCAACATGGAATCCGTCAAACTGTTCGACGGACAGATCTCCATAAGCGGCGTGACCATCGTCACAATCCTCACCTGTATCGTGATTATGGCGATCCTGATGCTCTTTATCAATAAGACGAAGATGGGACAGGCGATGCTCGCCGTGTCCGAGGATAAAGGCGCTGCCCAGCTCATGGGAATCAACGTGAACGGAACCATCTCCCTGACCTTTGCCATCGGCTCGGCGCTGGCGGCCATTGCGGGCGTACTGCTGTGTTCGGCGTATCCGTCCCTGACCCCCTATACCGGATCCATGCCCGGCATCAAGGCTTTCGTGGCGGCGGTATTCGGCGGTATCGGTTCGGTTCCCGGCGCATTCATCGGCGGGATTCTGCTCGGCGTCATCCAGATTTTCAGTCAGGCCTACATCTCCTCACAGATGGCCGACGCCATTGTGTTCGCGGTTCTCATTGTCGTGCTGCTGGTGAAGCCCACGGGGCTTCTGGGTAAAAATATTCAGGAGAAGGTATGACGCCGATGCTCCGCAAAGCGGTGCAAATCGGGATGTTGCTGCTGATGACCGTCTAAGTACCGACGGTTCGTCAGGGTCTGCTTATGGGGTATGCAACTCGCACAATTCGGATTACCTAAATTGGAGTTTTGCAAACGCCTAGAACAGTGATAGGGTCAGAGAGGAATCAATATGAAAAAAACAGTTCGCAGTAATCTGATTACCATGGGGCTTGTGGCCTCTGCCTATGTGATCGTACAAATCTTGATCGGAACGGGAAATATCAGCAGTCTGATGAAGGGCTTGCTGGTACCTTTATGCATATATGCCATCTTGGCCGTCTCCTTAAACCTCACCGTGGGCATTCTGGGGGAACTGAGTCTGGGACACGCCGGGTTTATGTGTATCGGCGCATTCTCCAGCGCGTTCTTTTCCAAGTGCATGAAAATGTTTGTACCCGGTATGCCGGGAGGACTCCGGTTCCTTCTGGCCATCTTAATCGGCGCAGCGGCGGCGGGCGTTTTCGGTATTTTAATCGGCATCCCCGTACTCCGGCTCAAGGGAGACTATCTGGCTATCGTGACGCTTGCGTTCGGCGAGATCATCAAAAACATTATCAATATCCTCTATCTTGGCATCGACGAGAACGGCCTGCACTTCTCCATCAAGAGTTCGCTGGATCTTCATATGGAAGACTCGGACAAAATCATTATCAACGGCGCCATGGGCATTACGGGTACGCCGGGAGATTCCAATTTTACGGTGGGCGTCATCCTGTTGCTTTTGACCCTCTTTATCGTGCTGAATCTGACCAACTCCCGGGACGGCCGCGCCATCATGGCGATCCGCGACAACACCATCGCCGCGGAATCGGTGGGCATTCCCGTGACCAAATATAAGATGATGGCGTTCAGTATTTCCGCCGCTTTGGCGGGCGTGGCGGGCGTGTTATATGCCCACAATCTGTCCACGCTGACAGCGACGCCCAAGAATTTCGGCTATAATATGTCCATTATGATTCTGGTATTTGTCGTGCTGGGCGGCATGGGCAATATCCGCGGCTCCATGATCGCCGCCGTGATCCTCACCCTTCTTCCGGAGCTTTTGCGCGGTGTGGTGAGCGATTACCGCATGTTGATCTATGCGGTCATATTGATCGCCATGATGCTCTTTAACTGGGCGCCCGCATGTATCGAATGGCGCAAAAAAATCACCGCGGCAGTCAAATCCAAACTCGATAAGAACAAAGCCGCAAAGGAGGTTTGAGAACGATGGCAATGTTGGAAGTAAAAAACTTGAGCATTTCTTTCGGCGGACTCCGCGCGGTTGACGATTTTCATGTGACGGTGGAAAACGGCTGCCTGTATGGCCTGATCGGCCCAAACGGAGCGGGCAAAACAACGGTCTTCAATCTGCTCACCGGCGTGTATCAACCGGACGAGGGCATCATCACCTTGGACGGCGCAAATATCACCGGGAAAAAGACCATCGAGATCAATCACTGTGGCATTGCAAGAACGTTCCAGAATATCCGCCTTTTTAAAGAACTGACGGTGTTGGAAAACGTCAAGGTCGGCCTCCACAATCACAATCCTTACGGCACGCTGACGGGCATTTTGCGTCTGCCTAAGTATTTCCATGTGGAAAAGCAGATGAACGAGGAAGCCATGGAACTGCTGAAGGTATTTGATCTGGCGGGCGAAGCCAATGTCCTTGCCGCCAATCTTCCCTATGGCAAACAGCGCAAATTGGAGATTGCGCGCGCGCTGGCCACCAAGCCCAAGTTGCTGCTTTTGGATGAGCCTGCCGCCGGGATGAACCCCAATGAGACACAGGAACTGATGGATACCATCCGTTTTGTGAGAAAGCATTTTGAGATGACCATTTTATTGATTGAACATGACATGAAACTGGTGAGCGGTATCTGTGAAGAGCTGACGGTGCTGAATTTCGGACGCGTACTCTGTCAGGGGAAAACTTCGGACGTACTGAGCGATCCGGAGGTCATCAAGGCCTATCTGGGCGAATAAGGAGCTGTCATAAGGCACGAATACACGGCCGCGGGATTGCGCAAGGCGAAACCTGCGGGACGCAGGGGGTAAAATTATATGATGTTAGAGATAAACGACATTCAAGTATATTATGGCATGATACAAGCCATCAAGGGCGTATCCTTCCATGTAGAGGCAGGAGAGGTAGTGGCGCTCATCGGCGCAAACGGCGCCGGCAAGACAACAATCCTGCATACCATCTCCGGGCTGCTAACCCCCAAGAGCGGCAGCGTACTGTTTGAAGGGAAAGATATTACCAAGGTTCCCGGACACAAAATCGTATCCATGGGCATGGCACATGTACCCGAGGGCAGAAGAGTGTTTGCACAGCTCACGGTACTTCAAAATTTGAAGATGGGCGCATACACCCGCAAGGATAAGGAAGAAATCCAGCAGACGCTCCATACGGTTTTTGAACGGTTTCCCCGTCTGGAGGAGCGGCAGAACCAGCCCGCGGGAACTTTGAGCGGCGGCGAACAGCAGATGCTTGCCATGGGGCGGGCGCTCATGAGTCATCCCAAGATTATTCTGATGGATGAGCCTTCCATGGGTCTGTCCCCGATCTTTGTAAACGAGATATTCGATATTATTCAGGCTGTCCGCGAGGGCGGAACAACTGTTCTTCTGGTAGAGCAGAACGCCCGGAAGGCGCTCTCTATCGCGGATCGGGCCTATGTGCTGGAGACCGGCAATATCGTACTCGAAGGCAAGGCAAGCGAACTGCTGGAGAATGATTCGATCCGGAAAGCATATCTTGGCGAATAGTATTTGAGCAACAGAACGGGAGGTATCCTATGCAGAAGAATATTGTGATTACAATTGCAAGGCAGTATGGAAGCGGCGGACGGACGGTGGGAGAGATGCTGGCGCAGGAGCTGAAAATCCATTACTATGACAAGGAACTGATGAAACTTGCCAGCGATGAGAGCGGAATCAACGAAGCGCTCTTTGTCAACGCCGATGAAAAAGTAAAAAGCTCCCTTTTGTTCCGCATTGCCAAAAATGTCTACAACGGAGAGCTGATTCCGCCCGAGAGCGACGACTTTACCTCGGACGATAATCTCTTTAACTATCAGGCAAAGATTATTCGTCAGCTGGCGGAGGAAGAATCCTGTGTCATCATGGGCAGATGCGCCGACTATGTGCTGAAAGACTATGACAACGTACTCAGCGTCTTCGTCCATGCACCCCACGATTTCTGCATGGAGCAGGCGGCCAAGAAACACAGCGTGAACGAGAAGGAACTGGAGCGCCTTGTGGCCAGAACGGATAAGCGCCGGGCGGAATATTATAAGTATCACACGGGCAGGGAGTGGACGGACGCAAGAAATTACGATCTCTGTCTGGACAGTTCCAAGCTGGGCTTCCAGCGCTGTGTGGAAGAGATTATCGCATATATGAAAGTGCGTTTTGAATCAGCCGTATAAGGGAGGCATTATGAGAAATACGCCATCTGAACAGGAGAGAATCTTCCGTGAATGGATGCGCAATCAGTTGGACGGCAGCGGAATCCGCAGATACACGGACAATGCCATTATCGCTTACAGTTATGCCCTGCGGACGGTCTGTCACAAGATGACGCCGCCGGTGGCGGGGAATTTGTTTACCCTCAGCGATTCGGATGAATTTGACGACGTCTATGCCAAGATCCGCGAGGCGTCGGATTACGAACAGATCAACCGAGAAAACGGTAACGGTACTTTTGGCGTGGCTCTGCAGCTGTATCAGGTTTTCCTGCAGGAAGGAATGGCCGGTAAAGCCCCCGATATAGCGGCTCCTTTTTATCTGAAAGCCCCGATCGAGACAAAGAGCGATTATAATGAGAACCGGGGAGAAGATTTTCATTATACCGAAATTCCCATGACGCCCGTACAGCGCATTTTTTACGGCGTACCGGGTACGGGCAAATCCTATAAAGTGCGCAGAATGCTGGAGGCAGAATACCCCGACAAGCAGATCAGGGATACGCACTGTAAACGCCTGATCTTTCACCCCACCTACAAATATGAAGATTTCGTGGGTTCGATCAAGCCGTTGGTATCGCTGGACAAACCGCTGGATTATTTTTATTCCGCCGGTCCGTTTACGGCACTGTTAAAAGAGGCGTTTTCCTATCCGGCCGAAAAGTATTACTTGGTAATCGAGGAGATTAACCGAGGAAACGCGCCGCAGATCTTCGGCGACCTGTTTCAGCTGTTAGACCGCCAAGAGAACGGAAAATCGGAATATGCGGTGCAGAATGTGGACATTGCCGCCTATTTCTCCCGGGATCCGGGACTGAAGAGACTCTTTGAAGACGGCAAAATCTGGCTGCCTGCCAATTTCAATATCCTTGCCACCATGAATACGGCGGACGAAAACATTTTTGTGCTGGATACGGCGTTTAAAAGGCGTTTTCAACTGGAATATGTCAAGATCGACTTCGACGACATGCCCGTACAATGGACGCTGGAGTATGGTACGTTTGCCGGGAAACAGCCCCTTGTGACTCTGTTTGCCGGAACGCCGCTGGAAAACTATGTGCAGCTTCTCAACCGCACCGGAAAGCTGAAGCGGAACTGGCCTACGTTTGCCCGGCTGGTCAACTATCTCATCGATATGCTGAATCGGGAGACCATCGCCAAAGAGCGCCCGGAGCTGGCTAGAATCCCTGAAAACAAAAAGCTTGGTCCGTTCTTCGTATCAGAGGAAGAGCTGCGTCATCAGGAAAGTTTTCTGAACAAGGTCATTTTCTATCTAAAACAGGATGTATTTACCAATTCCGCACATTACATGCCGGAATCCTATGAGGATATCTACTTGAAATATATGGAATTGAACGAAGATCTCTTTGCATTATTGAGATGAAGGCACTCTTGGATGGGAGGCCGCTCTACAGTTGATTCTGTGGAGCGGCCTTTTTGTCGTCTCGATCGGGGACTTGACGCATTTCATTTATTTATAAAACCGGAAAACACCGAACACCGTTCCCAAAATCTGGCAGTCGTCCACAATAATGGGATCCATGGAATCGTTCTCCGGCTGCAGGCGCACATGCCCATTTTCCCGGTAAAACGTTTTCACGGTGGCGGAATCGTCGATCAGCGCAACCACAATCGAACCGTTGGCGGCGGTATTGCAGGAATGCACAAAAATTCGGTCTCCGTTAAAAATACCGACATTTATCATGGAATCGCCCCGCACATTTAAGATAAAAGATTCACCGCTTGGCACCAGATCCGCAGGAACCGGAAAGTAATCTTGAATGTTTTCCTCCGCCAGAATCGGCTGCCCTGCAGCCACATTGCCGATGACCGGGAGGCTCACCATCTCCGTGCGCACCATCTGAAAACTGTCGTCGCAGATCTCAATGGCGCGGGGCTTGGTGGGATCGCGGCGAATGTAGCCGTTTTTCTCCAGCGTTTCGAGATGAGAGTGGACGGATGACGTGGACTTTAGGTTTACCGTCTCGCAAATCTCACGGACAGTGGGAGGGTAGCCCTTCTTCAATATTTCATCCTTCATATAATTCAGAATCTCCTGCTGTTTGGGAGTGATCTTTCCATAGCCCATAAATTTACCTCCATATGTTTGGATAAGGGTTGTTCAGCTGCCATTCGGCCGCTTCCTGCCTTGAATAAGGTCATTATATCATAGAATTTTACAAAAAGCAAACATATATTCCAAAAATATGTTCGATTTTTCTATTGACAAAAGAATATGCGTTCGATATAATTTGTTTAGAACAAATGTTTGCGAACATGCATTCGCGCCTGTTTGAGCCGCTATAGGCGGCATGGAGGATTATTATGAAAGACATTGGGAACGAGCAGAAGAAGATCCATGAGATGACAGACCGGGAATTGAGATCTTATAAGCGCAGACTGCGCAGACAGCGGGAGCAGAGGCGTCGGATCGCTTCCTTTCTAATGGCCGTCTTCTTGACCGCTATATGCGTCATTTCCTACCGTTCGCTGACTTCCAGCGCACATGACAACAAAGGGGAGAGCGCCTTCAAATATTATACCGGCATTACGGTAGAAAGCGGAGAGAGTCTGTGGGAGATTGCGGATGACTATATAGATTACGCGCAGTATCGGGATAAAGATACTTATCTCAAAGAAGTATGCAGCATCAACCGTCTGGCAGACGCGTCCGAAATCTATGCCGGACAGCGGCTGATTATGCCGTACTATTCCGCAGAATTTGTAAAATAGAGCAGTAGGTATCGTATCCCTTCTTTATTCGTATACTTCCTTTATTCGTACCCTTATTCTTCCGGCCGCTTTTCCCGCAGCTGCACGGCATTTGCCGCACGGCGACGCCGTTCCTGTTCCATAGCTGCATAATGTTTGCGGGTGGTATTGACGTCCTTATGCCCCAGCACATCGGCTACCAGATAAATATCCCCGGTCTCTTTATATAGATTGGTTCCATAGGTACTGCGCAGTTTATGGGGCGTGATCTTTTTTAAGCTGGTCACTCTGGAAGCATATTTTTTTACCAGATTTTCCACAGACCGCACCGCCATTCTGCGATTCTGCAGAGAGAGGAAGAGTGCGTTTTCATGCCCTTCTTCGGGTATGATATGGCTTCTTTCCTCAAGATAATCCAACAGAGCCGTTTCCACTTCCTCCCCGAAATAGATGACGGTCTCATAGCCGCCCTTCCGACGGATCTTAAGCCCGCCCTCGTCAAAATTCACATCTCCCAGATCGATGCCCACACATTCGGAGACGCGGATTCCCGTCCCTAAAAGCAATGTCAGCAGGGCAACGTCGCGCAATTTTGTCTTCTGATGATATTCCAGTTCCTTTTTGGTCAGTTTGGTTCCGGCTTCCACTTGGTCTAATAAAATTGCCACTTCATTCGGCTCCAGACGGATAATCTCTTTTTCCGGGCGTTTGGGCAGGGGTACCAGAGCCGCCGGATTGTTCTCAATCATTTCGTTTTGATAAAAATAATGATAGAAACTCCTTAACGACGCCAGTTTTCTTGCCTTTCCCCGCTCGTCATTGGTGATTTCCCGTCCGTCTTTCTCATACAATGTCAGATACTCCAGATATTCCTCAATATCCAGCCGGGTAATATCGTCCAGCAGGGAGAGGGGGTATTCCTCAATTTTCATTTTGGCGCACAGGGCATTCCGCTCATGAAGAAACTCGAAAAAAAGCCGGATATCGTAAGCATACGCCAGCCTTGTTCTGGTAGAGGTATATTCCTCGATTCCGCGGAAAAAGGTTTTGCAGAATCCGGGCAGGGTATTTAACACCTCCCGCATTTTCAGAATATTGTTTTTGTTTTGTTCGTCGTGATAATTGTCCTTATTCAATACCGCCAAAGCTTTGTTCCCACCCTTTCAAGTGACCGTTCTTAACCGCCGTGAACATCCGCTCCTTTACGCCGGGCGTCTCGAGATTGATCTCCCGCAGAAGCGTTTTTACATATTCCCGCTTGGTATGTCCGTCGGCGGGACAGGGACTCTTCACAACCGGAAGATGATATTTATTGACAAAACCGATTACGTCCGCCTCGTTCATATAGATCAAAGGCCTGAGAACCGTCAGTTCCATGCGATCCAAATAGGTGACGGGAGAGAAGGTATGAAAGCGGCCTTCAAAGATCAAGGACATCAGCATGGTCTCCACCACGTCGTCTTTGTGGTGTGCATAAGCGATTTTGTTGCATCCGGCTTCCTTTACTGCCTGATTCAGCGCTCCTTTGCGCATTTTCGCACATAAAGAACAGGGGTTGCTTTCCTTGCGTTCCTCAAAAATAATCGGGGCGATATCCGTTTTGACAATCGTATATTCCACATCCATATCACGGCAGAGCGTTTGGATACCTTCCAGATTCAAGTTTCCGAACCCCAAATCTACCGTGACGGCATGGATCGAAAAACGCTTCGGATAAAAATTTTTCAGACCTTGCAGCGCATAGAGCAGGGTCAGGCTGTCTTTGCCGCCGGATATGCCGACGGCAATCCTGTCATTTTCCTCAATCATATGATAATCGTCTATGGCTTTCCGCACCAGACTGTATACTTGTTGTAACCGCATCTTGTTTGTACCTCGGCATATGTGTACAATTTTCTCTGATAACACTTTGGTTGTGATACTTGATACTATTTTACTACTTTTTCCGGTATTTGTACAATCTTTTGACAGATTGGCCGGATTCCGGTTTTTAGCTAAATTTTATTTTGGGGAAAGGATTTTATTCTTGTGATATGAACAGATTCGGTGTATGATATGTTATGATATCATTTACGAACGGAGGATGATGCCATATGAAATTTCATTGGGACAATAAATATTTTCGTTGGGGGATTACCGCATTCTGCGTGCTTGCTGCGAACATCTGTCTCTATTATCTGATGTTTCATGGCGTAAATATTAAGATTGCGCTCGGCAGGCTGACGGATATGCTGATGCCGATTTTGGTCGGATTCGTGCTGGCGTATCTTTTGACGCCGGTGTTAAATCAGATTGAATACCGCCTGCTCCGCCCGGTTTTTGAACATATCCCCATGGAAAATAAAGAAAAACGCAATTCTCTTATGCGTGGAACCGGCATTTTGATTACCACGCTGTTGTTTTTCACGGTAATCTATGCCATGACTGCGATGCTTGTATCCCAGATCGTACCCAGCATCAAAAATCTGGTTGCAAATTTTGATACTTATATCAATAATGTCACCAATATCATCAATAAAGTGCTGGAGGACAATCCCGAGGTGGGCAGCTATGCGGTGGATCTGATCGAGCGTTATTCGGGAGAGGTGGAGTCGTGGTTAAACGATGATGTGCTGAACAATGCCACCAAATTGATTCGAACTGTTTCTATCAGTGTCCTCAGCGTCCTCGGAGTCGTGTGGGACTGGATCATCGGTTTTATTATCTCCATCTATGTGCTGGCCAGCAAAGAACGCTTTGCAGGCCAGTCCAAGAAAGTGGTCTATGCGCTTTTTGAGAAAAATGTCGCCAACAACATTATCTATAATTTCCGCTTTGCCCACAAAACGTTCAGCGGCTTTATCAGCGGGAAAGTGCTGGATTCCGTTATTATCGGCCTGCTGTGCTTTATCGGAACCACCTTGTTAGGCACCCCCTATGCGGCTCTGGTCAGCCTGATTATCGGAGTGACCAATATCATTCCGTTTTTCGGACCCTTTCTGGGCGCGGTTCCCTGTACTTTGCTGATCTTTCTGGTAGATCCCATGCATCCGCTGAGCTGCGTTTATTTCGTGATTTTCATTCTGGTTCTGCAGCAGTTTGACGGAAATATTCTCGGGCCGAAGATTCTGGGCGATTCCACCGGACTGGCCGGATTCTGGGTTATTTTTGCCATCACATTGTTTGGCGGCGCGTTCGGCGTGGTTGGAATGATCGTGGGCGTTCCCATCTTCGCAGTCATCTATGCGGCGGTTAAGTCGCTGGTCAACACCACTTTACAAAAGAAAAACATGCCCTGCGAGACCAACGCCTATCTGACGGTAGGATCCATTGATGACAGCGGGATGTTCCATGAGTTTGTACCCGAATATAAAAAGAATATTGAAGAGCAAAAACAGACAAGAGCGACCCAAAGACAAAATCGGCAGACGGAAAGAAATGAGAGGATAAACAAAAAGAAATAAACAAAAGCCAAAAATAGTTTGAATTTCAAACGATTTGATGATAGGAGACTGCACATGCGTTTTGTGATACAGCGCGTGACGGAAAGCGCCGTCACCGTAGGCGGACAGCTCGTCGGGCAAATTGGCCGTGGTTATCTGGTTCTGATCGGAATTGATCAAACCGACAACTGCGAAAAGGCCGACAAAATGGTTAAAAAGTTACTGGGACTTAGAATTTTTGAGGACGAAAACGGCAAGACCAATCTGGATTTAAAAAGTGTTGACGGCGGCCTTTTGCTTGTATCACAATTTACCCTGTATGCAGACTGCCGAAAAGGAAACAGGCCTTCCTTTATCCATGCAGGAGAACCACAGATGGCGAAGGAACTCTATGAATATATCATCCGTTTGTGCAGACAGGAAATCCCCATGGTGGCAACCGGTGAATTTGGAGCAGATATGAAAGTGTCGCTGGTAAATGACGGGCCGTTTACCGTGATATTGGATTCTGAAGAACTAGGCATATGAGTACTTGACATAACCACTTGATTCGCAGTGCCAACTATTCGTTAAACTATGGTTTTGCGCATAGTTGATTTCCGCTCTTATAACCTGATTCGCATCAACTACTCATAGGCATTTGAGAAACAGATCAGATCACTCTCCATGTGCGGAGTACATAAAACAGGCCGATCAGAAAGGAACAAAGTGTCAAGAATGCATATGGCGGTCTGCCTTTTGCGAATGGATCCGCTGGACGGATTTCTTCATAAAACGGCAGATTGCCCAGCTGATATTTCAGCTCCGCCATCGTCATTTGATTAGAATCGGATTCCGTGATCCGACGTCGGAGTTGCTTGAGCGCATCTTGATTCAAATAATAGCGGCTCAAGATATAGATCAACTTTTTCTGTTCGATGCGATAAGTCGGCTCCCTGTCCGGCTGGCTGCTGCGCAGTGTTCCCACCCTCGGCGGCTCCGGATATTCTTCTCCATCCTCGCGGTTTATTTTCAACAGATGAACCGTCTTGCCAAGATGATATAACACAAACGGCATGGAAAGGATCCATACGCATTGCAGAAGCATATGAAACAATACCAAAAAGGGCAAAAGCAGCGACAGCGCCGCGATCAGATACATTTTACTGCACAGCGCACAGACCAGTCCGGGAAGGATAAGCATTCCCAAATAAAAGACCAGATCATGCTGCAGAGATTTCAATTTCTGATTCACATTGGCCAGCTGATGCTCCGCCTGCCGAATGGCAAAATCTAATTGAGCATCCTTGGCATTCAATTCATAAAGAAGCCGGATATTGTCATCAGCGATCATGATCGCACACTCCTCTACCTTTCTACCGTTCTAGGCGTTTGCGAAACGCTCTAATTTACAAAGAGTCATTGTACAAATTGCACATTCAATGCAGATGTCCCACCCTCACCGCAAGCGGTCAAGGCGAGAAGCACTTCTAAGGCTTGCACCATAGGGTGCTTCGCCAAGAAGTGCTAAATC